>JANYIO010000219.1 GCA_025362015.1 Gammaproteobacteria bacterium
GGTAGTGTAAAAACACATTATTTTCGTGCACTGCAAACGCTGCGTGGGTTACTTATTCAGGCTTAATAAAATTTGTCGATGTATGAAATTAGCAATAGGCTTGAGTTTAAAAAATAGACGTCAAGATTAAAGTGGTAGAGGTAAAAATGAAAAATGAAGCTGAGTTAAAAAGTGATGATGAGCTTGCTAAAACTTTAGCGCATACATTGGATAAGAGTCTGGCAGATATTGATGATTTAAATTTGCAGCGTTTAAAAAATGCTCGTGCGAACGCATTCATTAATTCAGCACAATTGACCTATTCATCGCCTAAGTGGACACATTTTGCTGTGGCGGCAAGTTTAATTATGTTGATCGCCGTGCCGGTGCTTTGGCAGCAGCATAATGCGCAGCAATTTAATGATGCAGATGCCGAATTTATTTCGCAAGAAATGCCACCTGCCGCGCAAGAATTAGATGATATGGATATGTTACTTGCGATGGATGATGCCGATGCCTAATCACTCACTACATAAAAAATATATCAAACATGGCTGGGTTATTGGCATGTTGTTGTTTACTGCCCCTGTTCTGGCGGAGGCGCCATCGCAAGATTTTTGGGAATATATGGTTGATTTCGATGATGGCAGTGGAGATATGCTTGATCCTTTAGAGTATGACCAATTAGCAAATATTAAAAATGATGTGGTGGCTGATGCAAGTGCAGGCGGCGCTCATCATGATTCAGATGAAAAATTTGATAATCCAAAAATTAGAAATGCTGATATGAAAATGAACACACAATCTTCTGCGCAGGCTTCATCTGTAAAGATGAAAGGGGCAACACTATGAAACCTATTTTATTATTGCTATCTGTATTATGGTCTTTGTTGATTGTGCAGCCTTTATTGGCGGCAACACCAGTGACACCTACCTGGAGTCAATTAAACACACAGCAACAGCAAGTGTTAACAGTATTTGAAGGAAAGTGGGATCAGCTGCCAGAAGAGCGTCGTCAACATTTGTTACAAAAAGCCGATAAGTTTGCAAGTTTACAGCCAGAGCAACAACAAAGAATGTTGCAACGTTTTGATCGTTGGAAAAAATTATCACCCGAAGAGCAAACCGTGTTGCGTAAGCGTTATGATAATTATAAAAATTTATCGCCAGATGAAAAGGTGGAAGTGCGTAAACGTGTACAATGGTTTCAAGCTTTGCCTGATGATCAAAAGCAGGAAATGCGTGAACGCTGGCAATCAATGAGCCCGGAGAAGAAAGAAAAAATGCGAGAGCGCTTTCGTAATATGACACCGGAACAGCGGGAAAACGCCCGTGAACGGATGATTCACAGACGTCAGAATATACATTAATTTTACTTGGAGTTGATATGAGTTTTAAGCGCCATATTCTGGTTGTTATTTTAGCTGTTACATCTGGTACCACAGTGTTCGCGGATGATACAAAAAATGTAAATTGGGGGCTTGATGTAAGCTTGGGATATCAGCAACAAAATCTGGAATCATCAACCGCTAAACTTTCAAGCTTTGATCTTGATCCATCATTACAAATTAATAACTGGGATTTTTCGTTGTCATTACCTTGGTATAAAATTCAAGGTAGATATTTTCTCAATGGTACTCGTCCGCTTTTACAGAGGACTTGTGATGCGATACGAAATTTATCTGGGCAACAAATTAAAAATCGAATTCAACGAAAAGCAATCAAAAAAGGTATAACGCTTACGGAAATAAAAATTGATGAGCGATATACCAATCTTACTAATTCGTGCGTGGCACTTGATCAAGCCAATAATGAATATCACACAGGTTTAGGTGATGTATCAGGTTTTACGCATTATTCTATCGCGCTCGATGAGAGTTCGGTTTGGAATGTCACTACGGGGTTGGGTTATAAAACAGATTCTGGTGACGCTGAAGTTGGCCTCGGTTCGGGTACCAAAGATACAATGATTGAACTTGGCATTGGTATGGTGGCCGATAAAAATACGTTTACTATTACGTTGGGTTATAGTTTTGTTGCTAGTCATGATAGTGCAATAGAAATTTACTTACCCAACAACTATGCATACGGTAATTTGGACTTTTCCAGAGCTTTAACGAACTGGTTAAGCCTGGGTGCAAATATTGCTGCGCAGCAAGCTTATATTGAGGGCGGTGACGCAACAAAATCCATTACGGCCTATAGTGATTTTACGTTATCACCACAATTAAATTTACATATTTATACGAGTCATTATGGTAAAACCGCTTACTCACCTCAGTCAGAAGTGGGTGCAAATATTCGCTATAGTTTTTAATTTGTAAGTGCATGTATAAAACTGAACGGCTGATGGTATTTCTAGAAAATATTCATCGACCGTTTTTTTTTGAATTTAATCTAGCCAACGTTTTGTGCTAGACAGTCGTAATATTCCTCCCATATCGTCAAGATGTAGTGCTGGCGAGTTGTCAGTACGGTTAGGTAATGGTGAAACGCGATATAAATACGCATCATCATGTGTTCCAGCAAAATGCGCATCACTTTTAAATAAAATGGATTTGATAATATTGGCATCGCAATCGCGAGCGAAACTTTCGAACAGTGCTCTTGATGCACCGTTTTCCAACGTAATTGTGGCGTCTAATTTGAGTGCATCTTTACAGTCTGGGCGATTAATCAACCAGTTAAGCATCCGTTTAGCAATGCCGCGACCTCGCACCATTTCATCAACTACTATCTGCCAAACAAAAAGTGTATTTGGATCGGATGAAGGGCAATAAGCCGAAATGAAACCCACTAATCGATTATTTATTACGGCTGCAACAGAGGTCGCAGCGAAGTGCGTGCATTGCAATAAGCTGCAGTAAAGGGAATTTTTTTCCAATGGGGGGCACTTGGAAATCAAATTGCTAAGGGCGTGACCGTCGCCCGGTGTTGGCGTCCTCAGTATGAGTTTTTCTAATAATAGTTTATCTTTTACTTTCATGTTATACCTCGCAATAGGCTATGTTTATTGACAGCGCTATTGAAAGGCGGATTCAACCGCGAAGTGCATAACTGTTTAAGCAGCTAAAGCCGCCATTTCTTTTTGCATTAAAGCAGCGGGCGTTTTGAATGACAATGTTTTTCTGGGTCGATTGTTTAATTGATCGACTGATTTTTTTACTGCT
>JANYIO010000253.1 GCA_025362015.1 Gammaproteobacteria bacterium
ACACACATTCTTTTTTACCTCTGTCATAATCCCGCGCACTTTACATTCATCACTCACCCAAAAAAGGAGCCATTCATCATGGCGATGCAACAACGCTTTCAACGTTCGCTAACCAGTATTTTTATTCTGAGCTTAATTGCCGTTATCTCGGCCTGCGGTGGTGGCGGTGGACACTCAAGCCCTCCGGTTGTTATACCAGACACCACGCCCAATGCTTTCAGTTTCACAGCCGTAACCGGTGCAGCTGTTAGCAGTGAGGTAACCTCAGCAGCGGTAACTATCACTGGCATTGAAGCTTCGGCGGCAATTAGCATTACCGGTGGCACCTACGCCATAGGTACAGGTGCGTTTACCGGCACCGCTGGCACAGTGAGTACTGGCCAAACCGTTATCGTAAAAGTAATGGCTTCAGCCAGCAATAGTACTGCCGTTACCGCAACGCTCACCGTAGGCGGCGTTAACGGGAGCTTTAGCGTTACCACGATCGCAGACACAACGCCGAATGCATTTACACTCGACGCTGTAATAAATGCTCAACCTAACACTCTCATCACTTCGTCGCCCGTCATCGTTGCAGGTATTGATGCTGACACGCCCATTAGCATCACCGGCGGAACTTTTTCCATTGTTGGTGGTGGTACAGATTTAACCACCGGTACAATCAGTAATGGCAAAACGGTCACCGTAAAACTTACTAGCGCCGATATGCCTACAACGGAGGCAAGTGCAATACTTACCATCGGTGGCGTGAGTGCTACTTATACTGTTAAAACAATTGCAGACACTGTTGCGCCTACTGCAAAAATTCTATTCCCGCCTCCGGTTTCGATGACGGAAGGTAATACCATTTTAGTACGCGGTACCGCGAGCGCGCCTTACTCAATCAAAAGTGTAAAAGTAAAATTAAATGGTGTTTCTACAACGGCAATTACTACGGATGGTTTTGCGAATTGGCAAGCATTGGTTCCACTTACTGATACAACCGTTCCCGTTACAGCAACTACCGAAAATACCTTAACAGTTGTTGCAGAAAATAATAATACAAATGTAAATTCAGATGCGGCGCATGTGGCGATTAGGCAGGCGCCGTTAACTAGTTCGTTTCCGGATTCGGATAATCAGATGGAGTCTGTTCGTAGTGTGGCTATTGACAATTTGGATGGCAGGAATAAGTTGTTAGCAACAGGAGCACGTATAAATAATAGCGATGTAATTTTTAGCATTGATCTAGCAACGGGTAAGCGTACTATTTTTGCAACCGTTGATTCGCCTTTTAGTCTCGCGATAAATCATATAAACAAACGCTTGTATGTTTTTGATAGCGCAATCCCTGTAAATATTACTGATTTTGACTTATCTAATAGTGCAAATTTCAATACTTATACTAATAATATTTATACGCAAAAAGTAGCTGGGTTAGCGATTAATGAAACGGGTGGCGTAGTGAAAATTGTGACTAGCGGTAGGGATGGTCAAATAATTATTACAGCTCCTTTGTTTAGTAATTTCAATATGTTTTCAGATGCAACTCAAAATATTCCTGATGCTCTCAATCCTATTAACAGAGCATATGGAATGGCTTTTGATAAAACAAAAAATCGTTATCTGGTATTGGATAATTCCCGGCAAACTATTTTTGCTGTAGATGCGATTACCGGTATACGCACAGTATTTTCAAACAATTCGAATGGCAATGGTGAACTTTTTAAAGTATATGACAATGTGAATGCGGATACATATGGATTCATTACAGCCATTGCTATTGATGAAGTTAGCCAAAGAGCGATAGTTTCTGAAAAATTAGTAAATACAATACGATTATTTGCAGTTGACCTTACTACAGGTAATCGGTCTCTAATTTTCACCGGTACGCCATCCGATATTAATAATGTAATTACTGATAACTTTGGTATAGCTATTGTGGATTCTGCTGGTTATGCTCTTCTTTCAGAAAACATCCAAAAAGCTATATTTGCTGTCGATTTAGTAACTGGTAAACGTGTGGTTTTTAGTAAAAATTAAGCTAAATAATTAAGCTAAGTGCGGAATTTTCTGCACTTAGTTTCTTAAAATTGAAATCAAAAACTTTAAGGAGAGCTGAAGTGGATGCGAATCAAAACCAACTCACTACGTTAATGCTGAAAATCAACTCAAGTTTCACCAAAACATGCAGCGCGGCTTAATCAGCAAAGTGTAATTCCTAACGAAGTTTGTCCAGTAGAAACTGAGGAGAGTAGCGTATTTACTTCTTGTTAGTTGGATGGCATTAATGAAAGTACAAACTAAAGGTCGACTCATACTTTATTTATTATTAAGCAGTGCATTTATTTTCATCATGTTATTTTTTTTAATGAAAGGAGTTGCTATATCAATGTTTTCAGGCAAAGAAGAGGAAGTTGTTATATTTTCGCCAATGGATGGTAAATTAACTTTTGAAGGAAAGCCGGTGGCGGGTGTAAAAATTGTTAGATGGTTAATTTGGAAAGATAATGAAGGAGAAAAAGAGACTTTTTATACTGATGAAAATGGTGATTTTAGCATTCCAATTAAAAAGGATATTGTTAATCTTTCCCCCCTTACGCAGTTTGTAATGTCACAAACTATTCTTGTATGTTATGAACAAAAAGAAATTCCAATTTGGGTGAAATCAAAAAGAAGTAAAAATGAATTTGGAGAGTTAGGCGGAAAGCCGAAAAATTTTCGTTGTGAGCTAACAGAAAAAAGAGCACGAGTGGAAAACGATGATGACCTTTTTTCTACGTCTTGCAAGTGGGACTCGATTGAAATAAAAGGAGAAAAATAAAAATGCAACTATCACCATTATTTGCTGCTCAAGCGGCACAACTGGCTAAAGATGTATATGATCCTCATTTACATTAATGGATCAGCTTGCGTATACTCTTAACAAAGGAATTAATCTGGCAGAAAATGTGTCTTCGGTAGTGGTAGATTTAATTCGAAAAATAATGGCTTTATTAGGCATGAAAAAGGTCTTGAATGTCGCAGATTTAACCCGCGATTTTATTCGCCACATTTTGCTAAGTTTGCACAGAAGGCTAAATGAATTTACACAATCTGTACTTAATAAAGTTCTGGTAGATGGCAGGTCTGTATAAAAAATTTAAGGCGTTGTAATCGCATGAGTTACATTTTAATTGCTGTAGGTGTTTTTGTCGTGATTGGTTTAATTCCAGTGATAGGAGTGGGTATGGAAATGTTTTCCAGTAAAGAAGAGGACGTGGTTTTATTTTCACCGATGGAAGGAAAATTAACGTTTGAAGGAAAGTCAGCCGCAGGTGCAAAAATTATAAGAACCGTTAGCTGGAAAGATGAGGTGGGTGAAACTGATATTTTTTATGCAAATGAAAACGGTGAATTTAATCTTCCGATTAAAAAAGAAACTGTGAAAATAAGGCCGATGACACAATTTGTAGTGCATCAAAAAATATTTGTATATTTTGATGAGAAGGAATATCAAGTATGGGGTAATGGAAAGCTCGATAAAGAAAAAAACACCGAATTTGGAGGACAGCCAAAAAATCTCTGCTGTGAGTTAACACGAGATCCAGAAAGAGTAGATACTAAAGAGGGTTGGGTTGTTACTTCTTGTGAATGGAATTTAGAGGATTGAAATATGAATTTATTAAGCCCTAAAGCTGCGGCTGAGTTAGCTAAAGATGTATATCGAGTTCAGGATGAATTTTTATTAAAAGGTTTTATGGGCCGCCCCGAATTTTCAAAAAAAGAAGACAATAAACAATCGCTTAAAGCCGAAATTGGTTCCCGTTTAATCAATAAACAAGATGGCTTTGGTATTTGTGCACGCGGTGGAAAAGGTTACGGCAACGATATTTTTTTAATTTTTCGCGGCACAGTTAATGGGTTTGATTGGACAAGCAATGCCCGGGTTGGCATAGAATTATCGAAAACAGGTTTACCTGTGCATGTCGGCTTTAACCATGTTTTTTCCAGCATGTTGCCACAACTCCGCGAATTTCTTCTCGCGCAACAAATTACCGGAACCATTCACTGTATTGGTCACAGTTTGGGTGGTGCAATTGCAACCTTAGTGGCAGATTGGGTTAAAGGTCACAAGCCTGATAATATGGTAAAACTTTATACTTTTGGTGCGCCGCGCGTTGGCTTACGTTTTTTTGCGCGGCGCTTAAGCGTAAAACTGGGAACACAAAATATTCACCGCGTTTATCACGCAACCGATCCGGTACCTATGTTCCCTATTTATCCTTTTATGCATTCACCTTTACCGGGCACTGGCCACTACATTCCATCCAGTGAAAGTATTTGCTCTCACGATGCGCATGATATGGGTAAATATGTAAACTCTTTGCGTTCGTGTGGTTGGGAAAAATTACAAACCCGATTACCGCTTTACCATGCAGAACACGCTATAGAAGAATGGCTTAAATCAAAAATACCCGCTGTTGGTTCCAGTAGTAAAACTTGGGAGTGGATTAATGCAGCACTTATTTTTGTATTAAAAAAAATGGGAGTTGGCCTTACGTTTGGCTTGCAAAGTGGCTTCACTGGCATTGTTACCCTAGCCGATAAAATTGCATGGATTTTGCAAAAAGGTGTAACTGTTTTAAAACAGGGCACTTTGGTGTTGCAGTTAATGACCAAAATTATGCAAGCACTGGGAATGAAAACGGCAAAAACAGCGGAAGAATTAACTCATGCGTTGTTGCGTAATGTTTTACTGCGATTAATTAATCGAATCACAGATGAAGCACAGCGCGCAATTCGTCAAGTTTTTCGCAATTAAATTAAGCCATTAGGTGAAATGCAGATACAAAGTCCAACCCTTAATTGGAGTAAGGGAGTTGGTTATCCCCGTAACTTAGTCGCAATTTGAATAAAATATCACCAGCTAAGGTCAATATCCTACAGTCAAACCCCTTGCTATCCTGTAAAATGTTTTTGCTGCCACTAAGCACCTTATTCCTAAATAGCTGTAATTTTTAAATGTATGCAGCTTTGTTCGTTAATGATTATAAAATTCAGGACTGAAACATGAGCAACACCCGCTTGCACAAGATCGCGTCTAACCCTTCCTCCTTTAAAACCACTCGTCGTAAACTCTATCTCGCCATGCTCGCTGCATCGCAATTTATGGTTGCTGGGCAGGTTTTGGCTGCGCCAGAGGGTGGGCAAGTTGTAGGTGGGGCAGGGTCTATTGATCAGGCGGGCAGCAAAACTACAATCCATCAAGAAACCGAGCGCATGGCGATTGATTGGAAGAGTTTTGATGTAAAAGCCGATGAGCGGGTGCAATTTATTCAGCCGAAATCAACCTCGGTGGCGTTAAACCGGGTGCTCAGCAACAAAGGTTCAGAAATTCTGGGGCGTATTGATGCTAACGGCAAAGTGATATTGGTAAACCCCAATGGTGTGGTGTTTGGTAAAGATTCACAAATTAATGTGGGCGGTCTGATTGCGAGCGGCCTCAGTATGAACCCCGATGATTTTATGAATGGCGAGTTCACCCTAACGTCCATTGAAGGTACTGAAGGTAAAGTTATTAACTCCGGCATTATTAATGCCGCGACTGGCGGTTCAGTTACGCTGCTCGGTAAAGAGGTTAAAAATGAAGGGTTGATTTCTGCGCATTTGGGTTCGGTAAATCTTGCGGCGGGTAAAGCGGCGGTAGTTACATTTGATGCGAGTGGTTTAGTCGGCGAAAAAATTACCCAAGCAGTGTTGCAAAATGATTTAGGGCTGGATGCTGCCGTAATCAATAGCGGTGAAATAAATGCGCAAGGCGGAAAAATATTATTAACAGCGAGTGTAAGCCAAGACATTTTTAGCCAAGCCGTTAACAACGGCGGCATGAACCAAACGAATAGCGTGGTAATGAATGCAGATGGTACCTTTACTTTGGGCGCTGGTGCAAATGTAATTAACTCGGGCACAATTTCTACTTCAAATACAAATGGCGATGCAGGCCAAATTGTTTTACTGGGCAACAACATTACCAACAGTGGCAATATTCTTGCAGACACTGCAACGGGCACCGCAGGCCATATAGAATTAAATAGTACGGATACCACCTCGTTAACACAAACTGCAATCATTTCTGCACAAGCTCAAGCGTCTGGTGTGGGCGGCGATATAAAAATTCTCGGTAATAAAGTTGGTTTATTTGACACGGCAAGCGTAAATGCATCTGGTACAAATGGCGGTGGCCAAATTTTAATTGGCGGCGATCAAACTGGCCACAATGAAAATATTCGCAACGCAGATTTTATTTATCTCGGTGAAAACTCTAACGTAAAAACTGATGCACTGTTAAATGGTGATGGTGGTAAATTAATTACTTTTGCAAGTGATACAGCAAGAATTTATGGTTCTCTTTCTGCTCGTGGTGGTAGTGAAGGTGGTAATGGCGGGTTTATTGAAACATCGGGGTTAAAGGGATTTGAAATTTTAAATGCGCCAGATATTGGAGCGAATATAGGAAATGCAGGAAGTTGGTTAATTGATCCGTATAATATAGAGATCCTTGATATCGGAGGTTCATCTGACTCAAAAATTCCACTCGGAGGTTCCGGCCTAAATAAAACATTTACTGCAAGTGGTAATAGTGCACAACTAGATGTGGATCTTCTTAGCGCGGCGCTAATAAGTGGCACAACTGTTACTGTTAGTACCGGAACAACGAGTGGCATACCTGTTCAATCTGGCGATATTAAGCTTTCAAATCCGTTAACTTATTCTAATGGCACATTAATACTAAATGCTGCAAATGATATTAACATTAATGAAAGTATTACTCGTTTTAGTGGCGGGGGAAAATTAAATATTAGTCTTATTGCCGATAGTGATAGCTCCGGTGGCGGAAACATCACTATTAAATCTGGTAAAAAAATCGAAACCCAAGGCGGATATTTTTATGCAGGCGTGAGAGCTGCAACTGGAGTCGGGAGTACAAATGGATTTCTTACTGACGATCTTGATAATCCTAAAGGTGTTAATTTTACAAGTTATAAAACCAGCGACAGTACGTTTGCTACAATTGATACGACCGGCGATGTGGGCGGTGGCGATATTTTCATAAATGTTACAGGTGACGTAACACTAGGAGAAGTAAAGTTTTCTCATGGTATTAATGACGATGGTGTTGGCGCTAAAACATCTGATTTAATAAGGTTAGGTTCCGTTACCATAAATGCCGCTAACGTCACCTTAGCAAAAGAATTAGATTTTAATAATTCTGGTGAAAGGACTAGATCAGGTATCCATACACTCGCCGCTGGTGTTACGGGAGAAGACACTTTTTTAAAAATAGTAGCTACCAACAACATCATTATTGACAGACCTATTTATGATGGTTACGGGGATGCACGAGATGCATTTAATATCGATCTTGATGCTAGTAATAAAATTGATATTAATGCATCAGTTTATACTTCAGGTGGTAATTTCGTTGCAAAAACAAATAATTTTAAATCATTTGGTACGTATGTTTTTGACCCCATTAAAAATGTTCAATCAGCAATAGCAATAGACGCTGAAAATGCTAACGATGGCACTTTAGGTGCTGGCCATCAAAAAGCAGCAGACTGGTCTAATGGTGGCAATATTACGATCAATGCCAGTTCATCGGTAAATTTAGGCGCTGTCATCACCGACCGTATAGCGGTTTATCATCAAGGGCAGCCAGAAGCGCATTCGTATCAAGCAAATGTTCAGGGTAATCTAATCGTTCAAGGTATTAATTCTACGGATAATGTTTCGATTACTCAATCCACTACCTTGGGCCAATATTTAGACGTGTTCGGCAGTGCAACATTTGATGGTGGCACGGGCACGGGCACGGGCAATATTACCTTGCTCAATACCGGTAATGATTTTTCTGGCAATGTTTCAATCATTACCACTGGTACGGCATCGCTTATTGATATCAATGCTATTAAATTTGATGCATCAAATATTACGGGTGCATTTACGTTAGTTGCTGGTGGTGATATTACACAAGTTGCCAGTACGGCATTTATTGTTGGTGGTGTGACTAGTTTAACTGCAACTAATCACAACGTAACTTTAGCTAACATAACCAATGATTTCGGTATCGTAAGTTTTGGATCTACCATTAGTACACTAAGTCTTAAAGATGCAAATGCATTAACAGTGAATAATGTTACCAGTAGCAGCGGTGCTATCGACATTACTGCGTTGAGCAATGCACTTACCCTGAATGCATTAACCACTAACGGCACTGTGGGTACCATAACATTAGCTGCTTCTGGCATTGGCGGTAATATTGCATTGAATGGTAATATTTCTGCTACAAACACAGCAGGTAATGGTTTCAAAATTGATGTAAAAAATAATGCAACTATTGGCGCTAACGTTTTAGTCGGCTCTACAGGTACTAGTGCTCGCGGCGATATTAATTTTGGCGGCACTGTAAATTCTTTTGATAGCACACCGCGCAATCTTTCACTCACGGGCAAAACAATTACCTTTGGTGGGAATGTAGGCGCAACGAAGTCACTTGGTATATTTGCTATTGATTCCACTGCAAACCTTAGCGCTTTGACGCGTAGTTTTTACGCCACTTCTTTTAATGCAACAGCAACCGGTTTTTCTGCTGCACTTATTAATACAGCGGGTGCTAATAATGTTAATGGTGGGGCCGTCGTTGTCGGTGCAGGTTCTGCTGGCACAGTCAATATTACTGCAATTGATACTCATGGTGGCACTGCAACAACGGATGGAAAAACCGGTGGTACTGTCACTGTTACAGGCAATAATATTACGCTTGGCACCATAAACACAGCGGGTTCAGATGCTAACAATATCGCTACTGATAATGGTGGTATTGCGGGTGCTGTCAGCATTACTGCATCCGGCACGACACCTATTATTAACATGAATGGAAATGTTACTACGATTGGCGGTGCGGGATTAGTGGCCGGGCTAACAGAAATTGCTAATGTGAATTTAAGTACGGCCGGCACAGTGAATCTTGGTTACAGTGATTTTTTTACATCCAATATTAATCTTGTGGGTAGCACAGGTACTGATACGCTGAATAATGTAAACATTGGGAGTCGGTGGGATGTAACTGATCCAAATAAAGGCACTATTACGAAAGTAGCAGACACCACTAAAATTATTGCTTTTGATAAATTTGAAAATTTGGTGGGTGGTACAGCAGCAGACAGTTTTATTATTGGCACTACTGGCACAGCTACCAGTATCAATGGTGGCACTGGTGCCAATAAACTAACAGGTCGTGATGCAGCTAATACATGGAATATCACTGGCACAAATAGCGGTAACCTAACTAATGTGGCTTCATTTAGTAATATCCAAACCCTACAAGGTGGTTCAGCGGCGGATATTTTTAATATTAATGTTGCTTTTGCCGGTGCAATTAGTGGTGGTGCAGGCGCGGATGCTTTTAATATTAATGCAGCAGCAGGAAATTTATTCGGGGAAGATGGTGACGATAGTTTTATTGTAGGCAGCAGTGGTACTGCAACTGCTATTGATGGTGGTAACGGCACGAATAAGTTAACAGGTCGCGATGCGGCTAATACCTGGAACATTACCGCGGCTGATGCAGGTAATGTTACCAATGTCACTGCATTCAGTAAAATTCAAACCTTGCAAGGCGGTTCAGCGGCGGATATTTTCAATATTAATTTTGCTTTTGCTGGTGGAATAAACGGTGGTGCAGGCGCAGATACTTTTAATATTAACGCGACGACAAATGTATTGTCTGGTGAAGATGGCGACGATAATTTTGTATTTAGTAGCGCTAGTAATGCAGGTAGTGCAACGTCTATTGATGGTGGTACAGGTACTAATACTTTGACTGGGCGAGTTACTGCGAATACCTGGAATATCACTGGTGTAAATGCGGGGAACTTGAGTTATGTAACTGGCTTTAGCAATATTCAAAAATTAGTTGGTGGTACAGCGGCTGATGATTTTATATTTGCTAATGATTCTAGCGTTGTGAATATGGATGGTGGCGCTGGATTTAATACCGTAGATTTATCAAATATTAATAATCTTTCGTCAGGCAATCCACTTACGGTAACACTAGGGTCGGTCACCATTTTTGGTATGACTAACATTTCAAAAATAATTGGCAATGATA
>JANYIO010000226.1 GCA_025362015.1 Gammaproteobacteria bacterium
GGCAATATAAACACCAATGACTGGATGCGTTATGCAAACAGCCCTGTCAATATTCCTGTGACGGGCAATTACACGATCACTTTTCGCGTTGCCAGTTTAAATGGTGGTGGCAGCTTGTCGCTGTTTGAGCTCAGCAATAACCTTATTTACGATACATTTCCGGTACCCAGTACCGGCAGCTGGGTAGTCTGGGCCAGTGTTCAGCGGACAATTACTCTCACCGCGGGTACCCACACCTTCGGGATTAATGCGGCGGTCGGTGGTTTCAATGTCAATTGGTTCAAGATCGAAAGTGTCAACGGCGGAGTGGCGTCATCGTCTGCCAGTTCTATGGCAGCCTCAACTGTAGCGGCGAGCTCCATTGCAGCATCGTCTACACCAGCAAGCTCTACACCGGCCTCGCCTTTTTCTACACCAGCGAGTTCTATACCCGCCAGTTCGATTGCAGCATTCTCTACACCGGCAAGTTCGGTAGCGGCAAGCTCTACACCCGCGAGCTCTGTTGCAGCTTCCTCCACGCCTGCAAGCTCTACACCTGCAAGTTCTACTCCTGCCTCTTCTATACCTGCGAGTTCGGCAGCGGCGAGTTCAACACCCCTAAGCTCTGTTGCAGCGTCATCGATACCTGCAAGTTCTACCGCAGCCTCATCGCTCGCCAGTTCAGTAGCTGCAGGGAATGCCTTACCGGTGACCATCGAGGCGGAAAATTATTCCACCATGAGCGGGGTCTTCAATGAGCCTACAGCGGATACGGGTGGCGGTCAGGCTACGGGCAATATAAACACCAATGACTGGATGCGTTATGCAAACAGCCCTGTCAATATTCCTGTGACGGGCAGTTACACGATCACTTTTCGCGTTGCCAGTTTAAATGGTGGTGGCAGCTTGTCGCTGTTTGAGCTTAGCAATAACCTTATTTACGATACATTTCCGGTACCCAGTACCGGCAGCTGGGTAGTCTGGACCAGTGTTCAGCGGACAATTACTCTCACCGCCGGAGTTCACACCTTCGGGATTAATGCGGCGGTCGGTGGTTTCAATGTCAATTGGTTTAAGATCGAAGCCGCTAACGGTGTGGCGTCATCGTCTGCCAGTTCTGTAGCAGCTTCTTCTGTAGCGGCGAGCTCTACACCCACCAGCTCTATTGCGGCCTCTTCCAAACCTGCCAGCTCTTCAAGTGGTGCGGCTTCAAGCCTTGTAGCAACGCATATTGTAGGGCCTGTCGATATGAACTGGACGGTGCCAAATTTACGTGAAAATGGCCTGCCTTTGGATATTACCGAGCTTGGCGGCTATGAACTTCGCTATAAATTATTAGCAGATGCAGACTTTACCTATATCTCTATCAATGATCCCTGGACGAATTTTTACAGCTTCTCATGGCTAGAGGGCGATTATATTTTTCAGATTGCCGCATTTGATAAAGATGGTCTCTACAGTAACTTTGTTAATGTTGTGCAGCATTAACATCGCATCTGTTATTGACTGCTGGCATTACTTTTCGTAATTTTTTAAAAGACCTACGCTATACATGCTCGCGATAGTAAAGCCGGTAACTCACATTACCGGCGTGCTTTTCGCGGTGCAACTGCCAGTTTGCCGGTATTTGATAAGGCGTTTGATAAGCTGGCTCTCTGCCTGACTCAATGTAAATAGTCGCATTATCTGCCAACCAATTTCCCGTCTCCAGAGCATCAATCACCTGTTGCCAAAGTTGCAATTGAAAAGGAGGATCGATAAAAACGATGTGGTAGGGCTCTGCAAAATTATGATGTAACGAATTACCTTCTTGTAAAAATTTCAGCGCGTCACCGTGAATGACTTTGCCATGCTCGGCATTCAATAAGCTCAGGTTTATACGCAGCTGCGCTGCAGCTTTGGCATCGCGTTCAAGCATTACAACAGCTCCGGCTCCGCGCGATAAAGCCTCGACTCCCAACGCGCCTGAACCCGCAAATACATCCAGGCAGCGTGCACCTTGAATTTCAGGTGCCAACCAGTTAAATAATGTTTCACGCACACGGTCGCCAGTGGGGCGTAAACCATCCACCGCTGGAAAGCTAAGTTTACGGCCACGCCAGGCACCACCAATGATACGCAATTGGCCGCTGGTTAAAGAATTTTTGGTCGACGGCAGCTTGGCCGACGATAGGGATGACGAGGTTCGGGGCTGTTTCAAGACTTATGCTCAATAGATAAAGTAGAAGTGGAAGTGATAGCATAGCGACTTTATTAAATTTCATACATCACGAATGTTGTTATCTATGTTTTCCAAGTTTTTTAAGAAACCCGAACCAAAGTCTCCTGACGAACATGCGTCTACTCCAGATCACGCGGTGCCCGCAGTTGTCGAAGCTTCTGTGGATGCTGTTTTGCCGCCGTCCACATCCGCTCCGCCTAGTTTTTTTGCGCGAATCAAACAAGGTTTGCAACGCACCAGCAATAACTTTGCTCAGGGATTGGGTAATTTAATCCTCGGTCGCAAAACGATTGACGATGATTTATTTGAAGAGTTGGAATCACAATTGCTGATTGCCGATGTGGGGATGGATGCCACCACCGATATCATTGCCAACCTGACGCAAAGCGTGGCACGAAAACAACTCACCGATACCGCAGCGCTTTACCAAGCCTTGCGCGAGCAGCTCGCTGCATTACTGCGCCCAGTAGAAAAACCGCTGGTGATTGAAAACAGAGTGCTCGATGGCGTTAAAAAGCCTTTTGTGATTTTAGTTGTGGGTGTTAATGGCGTGGGTAAAACCACCACCATCGGTAAACTTGCCAAACGCCTGCAAAACGAAGGTAAAAAAGTCATGCTTGCAGCGGGGGATACTTTTCGTGCAGCAGCGGTCGAACAGCTGCAAGTTTGGGGCGAACGCAATAATGTTCCTGTGATTGCCCAACATACTGGTGCTGATTCTGCTTCGGTGATTTACGATGCACTGCAAGCGGCGCAAGCGCGCGGTTTTGATGTGGTAATTGCCGATACCGCAGGCCGGTTACACAACAAAAGCCACTTAATGGATGAGCTCTCCAAAGTGAAGCGCGTGATTGCAAAGCTGGATGCGGCAGCGCCGGACGAAGTATTACTGGTACTCGATGCCGGTACCGGCCAAAACGCCATCAATCAAGCGCAGGAATTTATTGATGCAGCAGGTGTTACTGGCTTGGCATTAACCAAGCTTGATGGTACGGCCAAAGGTGGCGTAATTTTCGCACTGAGTAAAAAATTCGCTTTGCCAGTACGATTTATTGGTGTGGGCGAGGGCATCGACGACTTACAACCTTTTGCTGCCGAGCCCTTTATTGAAGCGCTATTTAGCAGTCAAACTGACCAGGCTTAGGGCCATCAGCATTTTCGAGGAACAGTTGTGATAGGTTTCAACAACGTTAGCAAACGCTACGACAATGGTTTTGACGCGCTTTCGCGCATTAACTTTGAAGTGGCTTCAGGTGAAATGCTGTTTTTAACCGGGCATTCGGGCGCCGGCAAAACGACGCTCATGAAGCTGATTATGCTGATGGAGCGCCCCAGCAACGGCCAAATTATTGTTGATGGTCACGACCTTGGCCGTATGTCATCGGGGCAAATTCCCCATTATCGACGTAACATCGGTGTGGTATTTCAAAATCACCAGCTACTGTTTGATCGCACCGTATTTGATAACGTCGCCTTGCCGCTCCAAATTGCCGGTTTACCACATCTTGAAATCGGCCGCCGAGTGCGTGCCGCGCTCGATAAAGTAAGCCTGCTTGAAAAAGAACGCTTAAATCCCATAGTGCTTTCTGGCGGCGAACAACAACGTGTAGGTATCGCCCGTGCTGTGGTGAACAAACCCTCGATGTTGTTAGCCGACGAGCCCACAGGCAATCTTGATCCGGAATTATCGGAGGAGATAATGACTTTATTTCGCCAGTTCAACGATGTTGGCGTCACTATTATGATCGCCAGCCACGACGTGGAATTGCTCAAGCGCATGAATAAACGTATCGTTGGTTTAGTTGAAGGCAAACTCGTGCACGATGGAGTTCTCTGGTGAAATCAAAACGCCCGTCAGTCTCAGGTGGTATTCGCCACTCTGGACCCAGCTCAAGTAACGAAAGCCGTTCCAGTGCACGACCGTCTACGGGCATTAATCGCGGCGCAAACACTCGCGGTGCCAGTACCAACCAACGCTCAGCACGCACTCCTGAACCTGAACCCATACGGCAACAGGGTGCGGTGCAAAGCAAACTGCGCTTTAGCGACAAGTTTGATGCTTATATCACTCACCACAGCACTTCCGCTATCGACAGCCTGATGCGTCTGCTTGAAACACCGTTACAAAGCCTGATGACTTGGATGGTGATTGCCATAGCCGTAGCTTTACCGGCGACACTTTATATTGTCTTCTCTAACGTGCAGCAACTTGGAGAAACCTGGGAAGGCTCTAGCAATATTTCGGTTTTTTTACGCCCGGATACGAGTGATAACAGGGCCGATGAGCTGCGCGGCCGCATCGCTGCGCGGCCCGATATTGCCAAAGTGGTTTACGTGTCACCGGCGCAGGGCTTGGCCGAATTTAAAGCCCAATCGGGCTTGGGCGAAGTAGTTGATAATCTTGACAAAAACCCTCTTCCTGGTACTTTATTAGTCACTCCACGCTTGCAAAATGCCAGCGATGCCGCCATTACATCCCTGGAACAAATACTCGTGGCTGATCCCTTAGTCGCCGATGTTCGTTTAGACATGCAATGGGTAAAACGCTTACAGCAATTAATGATGCTGGGCAAAAAGCTGGTATTCGGGTTAGGCGGGTTACTCGCGTTAGGCGTATTCCTGGTGATTGGCAATACCATACGCCTTGCTATTGAAAGCCGCCGTGAAGAAATTTTGGTCGTCAAACTAGTGGGCGGAACCGACGCTTATGTAAGCCGTCCTTTCCTCTACACGGGCCTTTGGTACGGTATTGGCGGTGGCATTCTGGCTTTAGTGGTAGTGGGGATTGGCTTTTTATGGGTATCGAGCACAGTTGAACAACTCGCCAATCTCTATGAAAGTAATTTTCGTTTACAAGGTTTAGGCATATTTGGCAGTATGCAGTTGGTATTGATAGCTGGGCTAACGGGGCTACTTGGCGCATGGATCGCCGTAGTACGCCACCTCTACCATATTCAACCTCGTTAAATATGGATGGCCGCTTAATATGCATCGCCTATTGATATGAATCAATCGTATGACAAGCATCACTTGTGAAACTTTTACGAAAATAGCACTCTAAAATAACAAGTGCTACACTCGACACATGAAATTTCTGGAGTTAACGGAATGAGCGCAAATACCAGCCTACAACCAATCGGTGTACTCGCCCCCGGTGCAAATTTAAGTGCCTATGTGCAGGCCGTAAGTTGTTTTTCTATTCTCACCGTAGAGGAAGAACAACAACTGGCAAATGATCTCTATTTCAACGGCAACCTCGACGCCGCGCGCAAACTCGTTATGGCTCACTTGCGGTTCGTAGTCCATATCGCCCGCTCCTATAATGGTTACGGCCTACCGCTGGGTGATTTGGTGCAAGAAGGCAACGTCGGTTTGATGAAAGCGGTAAAACGCTTTAATCCCGAAAAAGGTGTGCGTTTGGTGTCTTTCGCCGTGCACTGGATCAAAGCCGAGATTCACGAATTTATTCTGCGTAATTGGCGCATCGTTAAAATCGCCACCACCAAAGCGCAACGCAAATTGTTCTTTAATCTGCGCAGTGCTAAAAAGCGTTTGGCGTGGTTAAGTAACGATGAAGCTGCCGCCGTCGCGCAAGATTTAGGTGTTGAAGTTAAACAAGTGCGTGAAATGGAAGGCCGTTTAGCCTCTTATGACGCTGGTTTTGATGCCGATGAAGACGATGAAGATAGCAGTTATGTTGCGCCTGCTCATTATTTAGAAGACAACCGTTACGATCCGGCTGCACGCTTGGAAGAAACCAACTGGGAAGAATCCAACGTTAATGGCTTGGAATCTGCGATGCAAAAACTTGATGATCGCAGCCGCGTTATCCTGCAACGTCGCTGGTTAAATGACGATAAAGCTACGTTGCATGACTTGGCTGCTGAATACGGTGTTTCTGCCGAGCGTATTCGTCAACTCGAAAAAAATGCCATGAACAAAGTTAAAACTATGATGTTAGAAGCCTAATCTTCTAACTTGCCATACTATGAAAAAGCCGCGCAATTGCGCGGCTTTTTTTTCTTAACCCTCGGAAATAGAACCCGCATGCAACGCTATTTTTTAACTTTCGCCGCGCTAAGCGGATTTATCACAGTCACCTTAGGTGCTTTTGCTGCACATGCACTCAAACACCAGTTAAGTGCTGAATCGCTCGCAGTTTTTCGCACCGGGGTGGATTACCAGATGTTTCATGCGCTTGCGTTATTGGCTGTTGGTCTGCTCCTCAAACAACAGGGCGAAACCAGGCTGCTAAAGCTGAGCGGTTGCGCTTTTATCTGCGGCACTGTGTTATTTTCCGGCAGTTTATACGCCTTAGCCTTGGGTGCGCCTCATGCTATGGGTATAATCACGCCGCTGGGTGGCTTGGGGTTTCTAACCGGCTGGCTGGCACTGACTGTATCCGCATGGCGTTCGCGCTGATTTTTATTTTTCTGACCCGTTATTTTCAGGTTTTTGATTCCTCCTATGTCCGACTTACTTGCACCCAAGCCTACAGCGTCCAGCTCCCTAGAAATCAAGCCCAGCTGCCTCGAATTCATTCTCGCCCCGGAAGCTGGTGAAGAAGGGTTTCTAATCAAACCTGAATTCAAACCCAAATCCATCCGCAGTTTTGTGATCCGTGCCGGACGTATTACGGTTGGGCAAAAAAATGCGTTTGACACCTGGTGGCCATACTACGGTTTAAGCCTGTATAAAGGCGCAATAAACCCACAAGCTATTTTTGGCCGCGCCGCGCCGCTAGTACTGGAAATAGGTTTTGGTATGGGCGATTCGCTATTGGATATGGCACGCAATGAACCTGAAAAAGATTTTATCGGCGTAGAAGTACATCCGCCGGGCGTAGGAAAGTTGATTAATAACGCGGGTAAAGAAGGATTGAAAAATTTGCGCGTATACATGGCTGATGCGATGGATGTGCTGGAAGATTGCATTCCCAATGCCTGCATTGACCGTATGCAACTGTATTTCCCCGACCCCTGGCACAAGAAAAAACACAATAAACGCCGCATTCTGCAACCGGCCTTTGTTCAAAGCATGGCCCCGAAACTTAAAACCGGCGGCATTTTTCACATGGCAACAGATTGGCAAGCCTACGCAGAACACATGCTGGAGGTGATGAATGATGCCCCCAACTTTAACAACACTGTGCCTGAAGGTGGTTATGCACCGCGCCCTGAATATCGCCCAATTACCAAATTCGAGAAGAGGGGCGAGCGTTTGGGCCACGGTGTTTGGGATTTACTATTTCATGCCAACTGATATTTTGTTAAGGTGCGCACCTTGAGAATAACGATGAAATGGATTTTAGCCCTGCTTAGAGCAACAACGGCATAAAGCCCACTTGCTACTTTATGATCACTAAAATTTTATTTACACCATGATCACATCGTTATAGCCAAGCTATTTATTTTTATTTGTTATTTGGGAGTCCAACAACAATGAAACACACACCCGTCAAACTCTTATCTGTCTTAATTACCACGCTTGTTTCCGGCAGCGCATTAGCCGACAACCATTCATTTGAAGTTCAAGTGGGCGCTAGCCGCGATTTTTTTGAAGAGACAAAACACGATACCTCAGTTATTAATCTTGGCTTGGGCTACGCCCTCGATAAAAACTGGACCTTGGAAGTAGTAGCCAGCAGCTATGACACATGGAACACCAACTCGAATAATAACCTTGCTGATATTGATGGCCGCCAATACCGTTTGGATGCTTTGTATAACATCGACACCGAGAGCCTTTGGCGCCCTTATGTTGCGTTTGGTGTAGGCGATCAAAAACAAAAATTAAACAAGACTACTTCTACCCGTGACACATTATTAAATGCCGGAGTTGGTGCAAAACGTAGCTTGGGCGGTAACTGGGAATTTCGCACAGATATACGCGCATTCAATAGCCTTGACGAAGAATACACAGACTTAGCCGTAAACGCTGGCATTAGCTACCTGTTCGGTCCAGTACCCGTAAAAGCCGCTCCTGTAGTTGCTGCTCCAGCACCAGCTCCCGTTGTTGTTAAAGACGTTGATACTGATGGCGATAGCGTGTTCGACTCTAAAGACAAATGCCCCGATACCCCGGCACAATATAAAGTTGACGCAGTGGGTTGCCCAATGGAGTTAACCGAAACCGTTGCGATTAAATTGGCTGTTAAATTTGATACGGCTAAATCAATCGTTAAAGATCAATATCTTGAAGATATAGGCAACCTGGCGAAATTCATGAATCAATACGCCAATACTATTGTTACCGTTGAAGGTCACACAGATAGCCAAGGTTCAGATGCCTACAATCAAACTTTGTCACAAAGTCGCGCTGAAGCCGTTAAGCAAGTGTTGATTACTAAATTTAACATTGGTGCAGACCGCGTTAAAGCTATTGGTTTCGGCGAAGCAAAACCCGTTGCAGACAACACAACCGCCATTGGCCGCGAAGAAAATCGTCGCGTAGTGGGCGCGGTTTCTACTGATGTAACCAAAAAACAAGTTCGTTAGTTTTATTGCGCTGACTTAATAAAAAACCCGGCACACATTGCCGGGTTTTTTTATTTCTCTCACTCACTCTGCATATTCACTCGCGCGAATCACCGCTAAAAATTCATCACCAAAGCGTTTTAATTTACTATCACCCACACCGGTAATTAATAATAGATTTGCCGGCGAAGTAGGACGGCGCTCCAGCATTTCACGCAAGGTTGCATCATGAAAAATTACATAAGGTGGAACGCCATGTTCTTCTGCCAGGCGTTTGCGACATGCACGCAATGCATTCCATAAGGGTTGATCTTCAGCATCCACTGCAACACCTTGTTTGCGTGCAACGGCATTTGCAGTCACTTTTATATCACGCCGCAATTGAATTTTTTCTTCGCCGCGCAAAATAGCTCTACAGGAATCATTTAATAACAAACCACCAAAACCATTGGTGTCTACATCCAACAAACCGCGTGCAACTAATTGCCGAAAGACTGAACGCCATTCGTCTGCAGTTAAATGTTTGCCAATACCGTAAGTGGTTAATTGTTGATGGCCAAAAGAATTTATTTTTTCATTGCTGCTGCCGCGCAATACATCAATCACATGCCCCGCACCAAAACGCTGGCCGGTACGATAGACACAGGACAACGCCATACGCACAGCTTCACTCGCATCCCAGGTTTGCGCAGGCGTTAAACAAGAATCGCAATTGCCGCAGGGTTGTAAAAGATTATCACCAAAATAACGCAATAAAGTTTGGCGGCGACAAGTCGTAATTTCACACAAACCCAACATCGCATTTAAACGCTGCTGTTCATTGCGTTTAAATTCTTCGTTACCTTCTGAGCTCGCCATCATCTGGCGCTGCTTCACCACATCTTCTAATCCGTACAACAAAAATGTAGTAGAGGCATCGCCATCACGGCCGGCACGGCCCGTTTCCTGATAGTAGGCCTCAATGCTTTTGGGCAAATCCAAATGCGCAACAAAACGCACATCGGGCTTATCAATACCCATACCAAAGGCAATAGTCGCCACCATAATAATTTGTTCGTCGCGCAAAAAACGGCTTTGATTTTTTTGCCGAACTTGCGCAGATAAACCCGCGTGATAAGGCAATGCGTTAAAACCTTCACCGCATAACCATTCCGCAGTTTGCTCCACTTTATTGCGCGATAAACAATACACAATTCCCGAATGAGTATTGTGTTCTTCGCGTAAAAAACGCAATAACTGTGCTTTGGGATTATTTTTTTGTTGAATACGATATTGAATATTGGGGCGATCAAAACCAGTGATAAATTGTTGCGCATTCTGCAATTGCAAACGCACAATAATTTCATCGCGTGTGCGTACATCTGCCGTCGCAGTCAACGCAATTCGCGGCACCTGCGGAAACACGCGCTGTAACATATCCAGCTTTAAATAGTCTGCGCGAAAATCGTGTCCCCACTGGGACACGCAATGTGCTTCATCAATTGCAAACAACGCAATTTTGACGTTCTGCAATAATTCCAAAGTGCGCGCTTGAATCAATCGCTCAGGTGCCACATACAACAAATCCAGCTCGCCATTTTGCAGCGCAACTTCGGTTTGCCATACCTCCTGGGTGCTGAGCGAAGAATTTAAAAATCCCGCACGCACACCCAACTCATGCAAGGCACTCACTTGATCTTGCATCAACGCAATCAACGGCGAAACAATTACCCCGGTACCTTCACGAACCAACGACGGAATTTGATAACACAGCGATTTACCACCGCCAGTGGGCATCAATACCAGAGCATCCTCACCCGCTACCAATGCGTTGATAACAGATTCCTGCGGCCCACGGAAATCGTGGTAACCGAAAACGTGCTTTAAAATGGCGTGGGCTGTTTGCGTCATGAGCGAGAGTATACAGGGTGGAGATGGGAGCTGGAATTAGGTGATGAAATTAAACACCTCGCGGCAAGCAGCAAGCCATGTTCTTGTAACAATAGTTTTGTTCCGAAAATCCATTTCGTGGCAAGCCACGAGGAATTTAACCCTTACTTGCGATTTAAAAATCCAATGGGCTTTTTACCTTATCTCCCAAATCGTCCAACACATGCAAATAAATTTCGGTCGTACGAATATCCGTATGCCCCATCAAAGTTTGAATTTGTTTTAAATCGTATTTGGCTTGCAATAAACGCGTTGCAAAAGAATGGCGAAAGGTATGGCAGCTTGCTTGTTTGTGAATACACGATTTATTAATTGCCTGTTTAATATGAGATTGCAGTGTAGCGCTATAGATGTGATGCCGCCGTAACACATTTTCTCGAGGATCTTTACTGACCCCTTCAGAAGGAAACAAAAATTGCCATGCCAATGAATAGCCAACGGTGGAATATTTTTTCTCCAACAAATGTGGCAAATAAACAGAACCAATACCTTGGGCTTTATCCAGTGCCAATAATTTTTCAACTACCACCACTTGCTGTTTTAATTCAGTAATTAATATTTTTGGTAAAAGTGTCGTGCGATCCTTAGCACCTTTGCCGTCGCGAACAACAATATAGCCCATGTTAAAATCAACATCTTTAACGCGTAAACGTAGGGCCTCAGAAACACGAAGACCACTTCCGTACATCAATTGTGCCATTAATTTATAAGGCATTCTTACATTATTAATGACCATTAACGCTTCATCATGAGTAAAAACCGTAGGCGTGCGTACCGATTTTTTTGCGTAGCGAAAATCCAAATTCTCAATCGGTTGTTTTAGAAATCTATTGTATAAAAACATAACCGCGTTTAAAGCAGTTTTTTGTGTATTCGGAGACGCGTTGCGTCTTACGGCCAAGTGCGATAAGTAACTGACAATTTCGGCATTTCCCATATCTTTCGGGTGCTTTTTGTCATTATGTAAAATGAATTGCCGTATCCAATGAATATAAGTGCATTCTGTAGCGTAACTTTTGCCATCTAAACGAATAAATTCGCGCAACTGATCAAGTAGTTTTATTGGTTTTTCGGGAATAGGAATCCTAACATTTTCCATGGCTAACCTGTATGCATAGACAGTTTTCCGTAGTGTAATCAACCCACCCACAAAAATCAAATTTTTAGCTTTACATAAGCTGTATATTTCTACGTTTATTTGAGTAATTTCGATATCCCATTGTTTTAGTTAGAGTTGTTTCTCATGAATAAAAAGATAAGTCAGGATATATACAGTTGAAAGACAAAAAGGTGGTAAATAGAAATTGCTGGATATATAGTCGCGACTGTTTATTAAACTGTTATGTGAAGAGCGCCCCGATATGGATTTTCTAATATGTTGAAAGAAATAAATGAACAGTTGATTCAAATTAGGGGATCAGGTCTAGGAATGCTTCTTCGTGTGGTAATCCTACAAGCGTACGGTTGGGCTGAAGATTTCGCATTCTTAGTTCATAAGTACGAACCTCTTGAAATACCAATTGATGCACCAGACATTGATTGCTCGGATTGGACTGCTCGCTGGTTGATCGCTCAAACATTCTCAGCAATGGTTCTTGAGGCTTTTTATTACAACTATATTCTAGAAAAGGAATCGAAAAGTAAGGCAGACAATCATTGTTCGCCAATATTAAGGTACAAATACATTGCAGAAAAATATCTTGGGCAGAAGGAAGTCTTGGAAAGTGACATGTATGCTCAGCTGAACGCTCTTAATAAACTTAGGCGGCATTGGGTTCATAACAAGAGTTCTGATTTAGAGGGTTACAGTTGCCCCGAAAAATATTTTAGCCCAGGTATGTGCTTGGCACTACTGACAAGTGTATTTCACTTGTTTGAAAAAAATGATCACTTATGTATTGATGCTAGAGTAATAAGAGAAATACTTGAGAAAGCTCAAAGCCATATAAAAGAAACAATTAAAAGTATATAGCAATAATCACATAACAAGGCGTTGCATCGGACAGTTTTTAAGTTGCAGTTTTATGGTTTGCTTCGCAAATTATTCCATAAAACTGCAACTTAAAAAC
>JANYIO010000003.1 GCA_025362015.1 Gammaproteobacteria bacterium
CACAGCATACAATCAGTTTTTTTATCAAAGATTTCATATCAAACCATCCCATGTGAGTTATTAAAATAAACAAAAAATCACCAAAATATTACATTACACCAAACATAAACTAACTTTAAAAATATTAATACCTAATGTTACGATTTATTTCACAACATCAAACAACCACGGTGCTTCTACACGCTTTTTCGTTTCATAGGAGCGAATTGCTTCGGCGTGCTCGAGAGTTAAACCAATATCGTCAAAGCCATTTAATAAACAATGTTTGCGGAAGTTGTCGATGTCAAATGCAAAACTTTCACCGCTCGGCGTTTTAACCACTTGTGCAGGCAAGTCAACGATCAATTGATAACCTTCTGTGACATACATTTCTTGAAATAATTGCTCAACGATTTTGTCGCCCAACACAATCGGCAACAAACCATTTTTAAAACAGTTGTTAAAGAAAATATCCGCAAAGCTCGGTGCAATCACACAGCGAAAACCGTAATCATCTAACGCCCAAGGCGCATGCTCACGAGAAGAACCGCAACCAAAATTTTCGCGCGACAATAAAACAGTAGCGCCTTGGTAGCGCGGAAAATTTAATGGAAATTCTTTATTGATGGGGCGGCCAGTGCATTCTTGATCTGGCTTACCTTCATCCAAATAACGCAATTCATCAAACAAATTTTTACCGAAACCCGTGCGCTTGATCGACTTCAAAAATTGTTTAGGGATAATCATATCTGTGTCGACATTGGCGCGATCCATAGGTGCGACCAAGCCAGTTAATACGGTGAAATTTTTCATGGTTTGTTCTCCCAATTAACTGTTAAGCGTAAATGTACGCACATCTACAAAATGCCCGGCAATCGCTGCCGCTGCGGCCATAGCAGGGCTCACCAAATGGGTGCGGCCGCCGTAGCCTTGCCGACCTTCAAAATTGCGATTGGAAGTAGAAGCGCAATGCTCCCCTGCCCCCAATTTATCCGCATTCATCGCCAAACACATTGAACACCCAGGCTCGCGCCATTCCAAACCGGCAGCAATAAAAATGTGATGTAAACCTTCAGCTTCTGCTTGCGCTTTTACCGCGCCAGAGCCCGGAACTACAATCGCTTCTTTTACAGATGTTGCTTTAGTGTGTCCTTTAACAACTGCTGCAGCTGCACGAATATCTTCAATGCGCGAATTGGTACAAGAACCAATAAATACGCGATCAAGATAGATAGACGTAATTGGCTGATCTGCTTTTAATCCCATATAGTGCAACGCACGCAACATGCCTTCACGCTTAACAGGGTCTGACTCTTGTGCCGGGTTAGGCACTTTATCTTCAATGGAAACCACCATCTCTGGCGAAGTTCCCCAGCTCACTTGTGGTTTGATATCCGCACCGCTCAATTCTACAACCACATCAAAATGCGCGCCTTCATCACTCACATATTCACGCCAATCGGCAACCGCTTTTTCCCACATATTGCCTTTGGGTGCGTAGATTCTGCCTTTAACGTATTCGATTGTGGTTTGATCAACGGCGATCATTCCAGCACGTGCACCAGCTTCGATGGCCATATTGCACACCGTCATGCGCCCTTCCATACTCATATCGCGGAATACTTGGCCAGCAAATTCCATCGCACAACCATTGCCACCCGAGGTACCAATTTTCGCGATTATTGCGAGCACTACATCTTTCGGTGTTACTCCCGCACCTAATTTGCCATCCACTTTGACCAACATGTTGTTCATTTTTTTAGCGATCAAACATTGTGTCGCCATCACATGCTCCACTTCGCTGGTACCTATACCATGCGCCAATGCACCCAAAGCGCCGTTGGTAGCAGTGTGCGAATCACCGCAAACTACTGTCATACCAGGCAAACAAGCACCAGTTTCAGGGCCAATCACATGGACAATACCCTGACGTGTATCGTTAATTTTAAATTCAACAATACCGAATTCGTCACAGTTGTCATCAAGGGTTTGTACTTGAATTAAGGACACAGGATCTTCAATGCCTTGTACACCGTGGGCGCGCTCTTTCTGCGTGGTCGGCACATTGTGATCAGGCGTAGCAAGTATGGAGTCCACACGCCAGGGCTTGCGACCGGCCAAACGCAAACCGTCAAAAGCCTGTGGCGAAGTCACTTCATGAATGATATGGCGGTCAATGTAAATAAGCGCAGAGCCATCATCGCGCTGCTGCACGAGGTGGGCATCCCAAAGCTTGTCGTAAAGCGTCTTTGCGGTCATATCGCTGCTCCTGATGTAAAAATGTTGTTAGCTGTCGTGAAGCCAGTTTATAACCCAACAAACCATAAAACAAATTTATCTTTTTTATAGTTTACATTCCTGTTGGGAATGCTAAAGTGAGGATTACACTCACCGCAACAAGCACAATTGTTCAATAACCGAGCTTTTAATGGATACACAGCACTTACAAGCTTTCGTCGCAATTGCCGAAAATGGTTCTTTTTCAGCGGCAGGTGAGCGTTTACACCTCACTCAACCCGCCATTAGCAAACGTATTGCTTTGTTAGAGGAACAGATAAAAGCAAAGCTCTTCGATCGAGTTGGCAGACAAGTTGTGCTGACTCAAGCAGGGAACTTATTGCTGCATAAAGCGACAAATATTTTGAACGAGGTCACAGCAACTAAGCGAGCTATTGCTGATTTACGAGGAAATGTGTCTGGTAAGCTGAGCATAGCAACCAGTCATCACCTAGGCTTACATTACTTACCACCTTACTTACGTGAATTTTCGACAAGTTACCCGGAAGTAAAACTAGATCTTCACTTTTTGGACTCTGAACATGCATACGACGAAATCCTCCAAGGGCGCTTCGATATCGCCATTATTACGCTCGCGCTTGAACAAGATGCGCGCATCAACAGCAACATCCTCTGGCGCGACCAACTCCAATTCGTCGCCGCGCCCACCCATCCGCTGGCAGCGCTGGCGAATATTCAGCTGGCCGATTTAAGCCCGCATCAGGCAATAATGCCAGACACCAACACTTATACCACTCGCCTCATCAAAGAATTATTTGACCAACAAGGCCAATCTTTAGACATCACTATGGTGACCAATCATTTGGACACTATCAAAATGATGCTGAGTATCGGCCTCGGTTGGGGTGTATTACCTAGCAGTATTATTGACAATCAACTCAGGGTTTTAGATGTGAACTGCCCGCCTATTAGTCGATCGCTTGGCTGTATTTATCATAATCAACGTAGCCTCAATAATGCGGCCAGTGCATTTGTTAACCTACTCAAGCAAAAACTTGTCGCCTAATT
This sequence comes from Gammaproteobacteria bacterium, assembly GCA_025362015.1. Classification (GTDB taxonomy): domain Bacteria; phylum Pseudomonadota; class Gammaproteobacteria; order Pseudomonadales; family Cellvibrionaceae; genus Cellvibrio. The sequence continues at coordinate 3,286 of JANYIO010000003.1, forward strand.
TCGCAAAAAAATCACTACCCGTGTTTTAACCGCTAAACTTGGCTCACTCCATCATACAATGATGGGTTCAATAACAGCCTTAAGGAACTATACCCATGAAAAAACACACGCTTGCTTCAATGGTTACCTTGCTTTCCGCTCCGTTTCTTTTTGCGTCTTCTGCACAAGCCGACACCATTCTTGGAGTCTATGCTGGTGCGGGAACCTGGAATGCCGATTACGACGGCCAGGCAGGTGACCCTAGCATTACACTTAAAGAGTTGGGCTTGAAAAAACAATCAAATACCTTTTATTACATTGCTCTCGAACATCCCGTTCCCGTTTTACCTAACATACGCCTTACCCAGACCAACATTAGTAGCAAGCAAACAGCTACCGTTACTAAAACCTTTACCATTAACGACACAACCTTCTCTGGCTCTGAAGTTGTGACGTCTGATTTTGATTTAAGCCACCTTGATGCAACGTTTTACTACGAAATTCTCGACAATTGGATCAATCTTGACCTGGGTATAACTGCGCGCAAATTCAGCGGCTATGTTCACGCATCTACACCCACTAAAACTGAAAAAGTTAACGTAGATAAAACCCTGCCAATGCTGTACTTAAAAGTACAATTTGATTTACCTTTTAGCGGCTTGTCTGCTGGCGTCGAAGGGAATTACGTGAGCTACAACAAAGACAAATTAACTGATTACTCTGCAAAAGTTAGCTATCTGTTCGACTCAGCATTGGATGTTGGCGTGGAAGTGGGATATCGCGCACTTAAGCTGACGATTGATGACAAGGACATCACTGCAGACGTAAATTTAAAAGGCCCATACGCTGCTCTTATCGCACATTTTTAAGCACAGCTATACATCTCCCGAAATCTCAACTACAAAGCTTAAGGAAGAGCTTGCCTACTTTGTACAAGATAAAATACCTTCAGCATTTTCGACCTTTCAAATCTTCAAAGCTTTAAAATCCTCAAAGCTTTCAATTAATCACTGCGTTATACTGCGCGAAGTCTCGACAAGAGATTTTATGTTAATGAGAGATTTTATAATGGCAAACGTCGATAGCGCAGAAATCGCAAAATTTGAAGCACTCGCCAGCCGCTGGTGGGATAGAAATAGTGAGTTCAAGCCACTGCATGATATTAACCCATTGCGCGCTAATTACATTGATGTGCGCTCGCCCGTTGCCCAACGCAAAATAATTGATGTGGGTTGCGGTGGCGGAATTCTTGCTGAATCCCTCGCACAACGCGGCGCAGAGGTGACCGGTATTGATATGGGTGAAGCTCCCTTAACCGTAGCTCGTTTGCATGCGTTGGAAATGGGCGTGACTATGACTTATGAAAAAATTACTGCTGAAGAAAAAGCGCAACAATGCGCTGGCGAATTTGACATAGTGACTTGCATGGAAATGCTGGAGCATGTGCCCGACCCAAGCTCTGTGGTACAAGCCTGCGCTGATTTAGTAAAACCGGGCGGCGATGTTTATTTCTCTACGATTAATCGCAATGCGAAAGCTTATGCATTTGCAATTTTAGGGGCGGAATATTTGTTAAAGCTTTTACCTAAAGGTACGCATGAATACGGAAAATTTATTCGTCCTTCTGAATTAGCGCAATGGCTGCGCGCAGCAGGTTTGGAATTACAAAATATCAGTGGTATGACTTACAACCCGATTACTCAGCATTACAAATTAGATGACAGTGATGTGAGTGTTAATTATTTATTGCATGCGAAAAAAATTGTTTAGTTGTATCATGAACTCCGTTATTCCCTCAGAGACTCGCCGTAAATACTTCCCTGTAGGCTCGACGCAGCATCCATGCTGCATACGGTCTCCGAGGAAATAACGGAATTCATTCTGTATAAATTGTGGTTTAACTATAATGAAAAATACGAAAAAAATTCGCGCGGTTATGTTTGATCTTGACGGCACACTACTTGATACAGCACCCGATTTTGTTGCTGTAGTAAATCAACTGTTACAAGAAAATAATCGTGAAACCTTACCGGATGAGGTGATTCGTGCGTGCGTATCTAACGGTGCGCGAGCATTGGTAATGATGGCGTTTGGCATTGAAGAATCGCACCCCGATTTCCCGGCATTACGGTTGCGTTTGCTGGAACTTTATATTGCTCATATCGCGGTATTTTCCAAACCTTTTCCAGGCATCAATAATCTTATTGAAAAATTAGTCGCGAATAATATAGCGTGGGGTATAGCTACCAATAAGCCAGCCGTTTACACCACACCCTTAATGGCGCAGCTCAATATGCAACCCGCGCCCACAAGTATTATTTGCCCTGATCATGTTTCAGAAAGCAAACCGCACCCGGAATCTTTATTTTTAGCAAGCGAACAAATCGGCTGTACGCCCGAACAAATTATTTTTATCGGTGATCATAAACGCGATATCGAATGTGGCAAGCGTGCCGGTAGCATTACTATCGCCGCAGCTTATGGCTATATTGATAGCGCAGAAAACATAGATGATTGGCAAGCCGATTATCGTGTAGAACATGCCGATGAAATTTGGCCGATTGTCGAAAAGTATTTGTAGAGCACCTCCGGAAATTCATTACCGTCATACTCGCTTAGCAGCTATGACAAAATAAAAACCACTTATTTGCATACTACATTATGAAAACACCCGAAAATTTTTCACCAGCATCAAACTGTTTAGAGAATAAGATTATCCTTGTTACCGGTGCAGGCGATGGCATTGGTCACACAGCTGCAAAAATATTTGCTGCGCACGGCGCTACCGTTATTTTAGTTGGCCGAACACTCGCCAAATTAGAAATGGTTTACGATGAAATTGAAACAGCTGGTCATCCACAACCAGCAATTTACCCAATTAATTTTCAAATCGCGACTGAACAAAATTTTATTGATATGAGCAACGCCATCAATGAAGAATTTAATTGTCTTGATGGCATTTTGCACAACGCCGCTGATTTAGGCCAAAGC
>JANYIO010000012.1 GCA_025362015.1 Gammaproteobacteria bacterium
ATTTCCATGACTTCAATAATTTTATGAAATTAAAAGGCTTTAAGGACGGTGAAGAAAATCTCTACAGCCTCGATGCCGATGTTATTCGCCTTTACCTTTCTTTTTGGTTTTAAAGCCATCTCTTTTGATCAAAGTCGGTTATCTGGGTAACTGACTTTTATTCTTTTTATCGTGTATTATCCAAAGAATTCTGCTTCGTATCATTGCCAATAATGAGGAATTAACGTGAACAATATTGCTAAAATTTTGGGAGCATTGATGATGGGTTTAATTACCAGCGTAGCCGCTGCAGCTTGCCCGGATTATCTGCAAGGTGAATACCGCAAATTGCATTCCAATGAAAAAATAACTCTTTGTCAGCTCGTTGAAAATAAAACTGTTTTGGTGGTCAACACTGCTAGCCATTGCGGTTTCACCTCACAGTTCAAAGGCTTGGAAGCCTTGTATCAAACCTATAAAGATAAGGGATTAGTGGTGGTTGGTTTTGCCAGTGATGACTTTAACCAGGAAGATAAAGATGAGGAAAAGGCAGCGGGTATCTGCTTTCTTAATTTTGGTGTCACTTTTACTATGTTAGCGCCCACCCATGTATGCGGTGACGAAGCTAATAACCTTTTTCAATACCTCAACCGCGAAGCTGGTACGCCTAAGTGGAATTTTAATAAATATCTGCTGGGTAAAGACGGTAAAGTTATCCAACATTTTGGCAGCATGACAGGGCCAGATTCCGACAAGCTGAAAAAAGCCATTGAGCTTGAATTATCGCGCTGATTGTTTCAGGAAAAATGCTATGTCTGTACAATTAAAAGCAGCTGCACGTCGGTTACAAAGCTGGATAAAAAATGATGCAATTCCGTTGTGGTTAGAACGCGGTCTTGATCCGCAAACCCAGGCACATTATGAGCGCTTATTGCCAAGTGGGGCGCCTGATCTTGAGTCGAGTGTGCGAGTTCGGGTACAGGCGCGGCAAGCATTTTTTTTCACGGTATCAGCAAGCCGTGGTTGGTGTTCGCAAGGTCAGGAGGTCGCGCAAAATTTGCTGGGCTTTGTGCAGAAATATGCTACCCATCCAACAGCGGCTGGTGGTTACACTCATTTAATGGATAAACACTTTAAAGTAGTGGATGCGAAGCAGGATCTTTACGACCATGCATTTTTTATTCTTGCTAATGCGTGGTGCTATCGTGCTTTTGGCGATAAGGCAGCACTTGCCGAAGCTGAAAAAATAGTTGCTCATTTGGATGAGCGTTTCGGTTCTGTCTATGGTGGTTGGGTTGAAGGTGATTATGACTATGCGTGCCGCCGTCAAAATCCGCATATGCATTTATTCGAAGCCTTTCTGGCACTTTATGATGCTACTGGTGATGCCAAGTGGTTAGCGCGAGTAGGTGAATTATTTGCGTTGTTTCAAACGCGTTTTTTTGATGCAGAACAACAAGTTTTATTTGAATTTTTTCAAAACGATTGGCAGCGTTGCGCCGATGCTAAAGGCGATGTAGTTGAGCCTGGCCACATGATGGAATGGGTTTGGTTGTTAGATTGGTATAGTCGTCGCAGCGGTCGTCCAGTTCGCCAATACACGCGTGTGCTTTATGAAAAAGGTATAGCCATAGGCATGGATAAATCTAGCTTGTTGTTTGATGCAGTGACGTCTGATGGCAGTGTCATAGATAGAAACAAACGCTGCTGGGGTATCACCGAATTAATTAAAGCCAGCCTGGTACAAATAAGAGAAGGCAACCCCAACGCGGAAGCGATTGCCATAAAAGCTGTCAATGATTTGTTTGATTATTATCTTTGTACTGCTACGCCAGGTTCCTACGTAGATCAGCGGGGTGCACAAGATGAAGTGGTAGTGGATGTTGCTCCAGCAAGTACGCTCTACCATTTAATTGTGGCAGCCGTGGAGCTGATTGATCACTGCGACGGGGTTTATAACGACCTTTACACGTAAGCGTGTAAAGGCTTCAGTTAATGTGGTGGTCCATATCGCGTGCAGGTTGCTTGCAGCTGGTGACCCCAATTTCTTTAGCGGGCACGCCGGCAACGGTGGTGCGCGGTGCTACATCTTTAAGTACAACGCTACCTGCGCCAATTTTTGCGCATTCGCCAATTTCAATATTCCCCAGCACTTTTGCTCCTGCGCTAATTAGCACGCCGCTGCGTACTTTAGGATGACGGTCGCCATGTTCTTTGCCGGTACCGCCGAGCGTGACAGATTGCATAATGGAAACGTTATCTTCTACAACGGCGGTCTCGCCAATAACAATACCGGTCGCATGATCAAACATGATGCCCTTGCCGATTTTAGCGGCAGGGTGGATATCTACGGCAAACACACAGGAAATACGATTCTGCAAAAACAGGGCGAGCGAATTGCGCCCTTGCAGCCATAACCAATGGGCAACGCGATAGGCTTGTAACGCGTGAAAACCTTTAAAGAATAAAAAGGGTGTAACTAGCGAGCAGCAAGCTGAATCGCGTTCACTTATCGCGAGCAAGTCTGCACGTACCGCCTGGCCAATAGTCACATCAGAATTTAAGGCTTGTTCAATGACTTCGCGCACTAACATGGCGGGCAGTGCCGGGCTATCCAACTTGTTAGCGAGATGGAAACTGAGTGCCGCTTCCAGAGTGTCGTGGTTAAGAATAGTGGCGTATAAAAAGCTCGCAAGCACAGGTTCATGTTCAGCCTGTTTGCGGGTCTGACTGCGAATGGATTCCCACAAAGAGTCCGCCACCGCAGACGCTGTTTTTGGAATGGTTGCGTTCATATCTGTCCCCAGTTTATTCCGCGACTAACCAATACTATAAAAGCTTACTCTTTATTTCCGGCTTTATTTCCGGTTTGAAAGACTCTTTGTTTTTGGCGTTGCCAATCGCGATCTTTTTCCGTCTCGCGTTTGTCGTGTTCCTGCTTACCTTTAGCCAGCGCGATTTCGCATTTTACCAAGTGCTCTTTCCAATACATAGCCGTGGCTACCACGGTATAACCCTTTTGTTGTGACGCTTCTTGCAAGCGCGAAATCTCACGGCGATTCAATAATAGCTTACGAGTGCGTGTCGGGTCAGTGACATAGTGGGTAGACACGGTTTGCAAAGGGTTGATTTGCGCCCCGAATAGCCAGGCTTCGTCATCTTTGAAAATCACATAACAATCGGTGAGTTGGGTTTTTCCTGCGCGCAGGCTTTTGACTTCCCACCCCAGCAGTACCATGCCTGCTTCGAAACGATCCGAGAGTTCGTAATCAAACTTGGCCTTGCGGTTGACGGCGATGGTGGTGCCATTTGTTTTTTGCTGTTTCTTGGCCATGAATCTATGTTGTCTCTGTTGAGCTGGCGGTCATTATACGCAGAAAATTGTTGGTTTGAGCCAACTCAATCCCAGACTATTGCTCGGCGCTTGTGACTGCCTAGGCTTATGTAAATGATCTATTCCCGTTACAATCAACTTTAACCATTCGCGCAGGGCTCTCCCAGTGAAAAGACTGAAACAACATGCAATTTGGGGCCGGCGTGGCAGCTTCATTTTGGCGGCCACAGGTTCAGCCGTAGGGTTGGGCAATATTTGGAAGTTTCCTTATATTGCGGGTGAAAATGGCGGTGCCGCTTTTGTGCTGCTGTACCTGGCCTGTGTGGCTTTGGTGGGTATTCCGATTATGATGGCGGAAATCATGCTTGGCCGCCGTGGTCGCGCTAACCCGATCACCACTATGAATAATATTCGGACCGAGGCGGGTGCTTCGTGGTTTTGGACTTTAATTGGCTGGTTGGGCGTCATTGCAGGTTTTTTGATTCTTTCTTATTACACAGTAATTGCAGGTTGGACACTCGATTATTTTGCCTTGGCGGTACAAAACAAATTTGTCGGGCTGGATGGTGACAGCTCTAATAAATTGTTTGATGCACTGTTGGCGGACCGCAGTCGTTTAGTGCAATCACACACATCGTTTATGGCGATGACCGCGCTGGTACTCATGTTTGGTGTGAATAAGGGTTTGGAGAATGTCATCCGTTGGACCATGCCGATTTTGTTATTGCTGCTACTGGCGTTGCTGGGTTATGCCTATACCACCGGTGAGTTGCTTACTAGTGCGCGTTTTTTGTTTAGTTTTAATGTGGAGGACTTATCCTGGAATGCCACGCTTATCGCGCTGGGTCATGCCTTTTTCACCTTAAGCTTGGGGATGGGAGCAATCATGGCGTATGGCGCTTATATGCCAAGCACTGCCGCCATTGGTAAAACGGTCATTATTGTGGCGTTGCTGGATGTGTTGGTTGCCATCATTACCAGCCTGTTTGTATTTGCATTTGTGTTCGCCACTCCTGGAATTCAAGCGAGCCAGGGCCCCGGATTAATATTCGTCACTTTACCCGTCGCTTTCGGCTCCATGCCTGCCGGCCTGTTTATCGGTTCGGCATTCTTTTTGATGGTGATTTTGTCGGCGTGGGTCTCCACTATCTCATTGCTTGAGCCGGCAGTTGCTTACCTTAATGAACGTTTTGACTTTCATCGCATCAGTGCTTGTTTGATAGTCGCGGGCGCAGCATGGCTCTTGGGCTTGGGCTCAGTATTGTCATTCAATGAATGGTCAGATCAAGAGCTGATTTGGGGCATGAATTTCCGCACCAGTATTGATTTCTTTACCGCTAATTTACTCTTGCCAATAGGTGGTTTATTAATTGCTATTTTTGTCGGTTGGGTGATGAATATCGAGATTACCAAGCATGAAATGCAACAGGATTCACCGTATTTATATGCTGTTTGGCGTTTTGTGTTGCGCTATTTTGCACCCTTGGCGGTATTGGTGATTATTGTGAATGGTGTGTATCCCGTGTTGACAGTTGTAGTGGCGGAGTAAGCTTTGGCCCATTCGGTAAAACGCTCCGCGCTCATCACTTTTTCAGCGCAGCAAATGTTTGAATTAGTGAATGATATTGAGGCCTATCCGCAGTATATGGACGGTTGCACCGCCGCTAAAATTCTTAAACGCGAGGGCGATTGGTTAGAAGCGCGATTAGAGTTGAGTAAAGCGGGAGTAACGCAAAGTTTCGTTACTCGCAATCACTTACAAGCGCCTGAGCGGATGAGTATGACTCTGGTGGATGGGCCGTTTAAACGGTTGGAAGGCTGTTGGCAATTCACGTCGCTCGCCATAGATGCGTGCAAGGTTAGTTTTGAACTAGAGTTTGAGCTGCAAAATAAACTTTTAGGCTTGGCGGTTGGCAAACTGTTTGAAGCGGTTGCAAGCAAGCAAGTAGATGCCTTATGTGCGCGAGCTCATCAAGTCTATAAACAGTAAAGATAGAAAAAGTAAATTTTAAAAAATAAGTTTGCGAGTTGCGTGGATATTGTATGGCAGATTTTGATTTAATTACCGTAGAAGTGGCTTACGCTTTACCGCATCAGCAAAAAATTATTACTTTCCTGGTAGAGCCGGGGACAACTGCACTGCAAGCCGTTGAGCGTTCGGGTATCGTCAAATTTTTTCCTGAAATTGATATGGTTAATCTAAAGCTGGGTATTTTTGGTCAGTCATTGAGTGGCAAGGGTGATGCTTCAGCGGCAAGCCATGTATTGCATCAAGGCGACCGCGTAGAAATATACCGTGCACTTATTTGTGATCCTAAAGATGCGCGCCGCAAGCGTGCTGAAAAAAATGCCGGGGCTGATGAAGCCTGATCACAAGTGCGAAGCCCAAGCCTAAACTCAGAGCCTAAACTCAAAGCCTAGGTACAGGTGCTAAGGCGCCCCGGTATTCCCCGCGTAATTCCTCTGCTGTTCAAAAAAACTGCACTACACTTAAAGAACTTGTCTCCCTCAAAGTGAGCAGCCTTTTCCTGTGTGAGATTGCTAATGGATCTAGAAAATAAACAAATCTACAAAGGGTTGCCGTGGCTTCTAGCGCTGGCGCTGTTTGGTCTATTTGTCTTTTTTTTATGGGATGAGCTGGATCGCCAGGAGCAGCAATGGCAGCGGCAATTGTCGCTACAGCAAAGCACATTACAGGCTTCACTCTTAACAAATCAAACAGATTTAACCCAGCAAGCAATGCTTTTGGCTCAGTTAATTGCAGAAGATAAAAGCGTAGTGAAACTTATCCGTGAAGCTTATCCCGCTCACGATGCTGAAGGCGGTAGCGGTGGTTCCCTAACGAGTATGCGGCTACGCAGTCAGCTTAATCTATTACTCCAACCCTATTGGCGGAGGATGGCAGCGGCAGGAGTACATCAACTTAATGT
>JANYIO010000045.1 GCA_025362015.1 Gammaproteobacteria bacterium
CACAGCAATGGTATGAGCAAAATACATTACTCTGGGCCGTGGTAATCAAGCCCTGGGTTTTAGTGCAAGACAAACCAATCATGAACGCCGGGTAATTCGTATGACCAACAAACGCGTATTAATCATTGATGATGAACCCGACATTCGTGAATTGCTTGAAATTACCTTGGGGCGAATGCAACTCACAACTGATTGCGCAGAAAATATCGCACGGGCAAAACAGTTATTACAACAGAACACTTACGCTTTGTGTCTCACCGACATGCATTTACCGGATGGTAATGGCCTTAGTTTAGTTGAATTTATTCAACAACAATATCCACGGCTGCCTGTTGCCGTTATTACCGCACACGGTAGTGTTGACGCAGCTATTGAATCCATGAAAGCAGGCGCATTTGATTTTATTTCCAAACCAGTAGATTTAACGGTATTACGCAAACTTGTCAACACCGCCATTCAATCTAGCCAATTACCCACCACCGAAAAACTACCTGCCGAAAGTTTAATTATCGGCCAATCAAAAGCTATTCAAGATTTAACTCGCAGCATTCAAAAACTAGCTCGCTCACAAGCGCCCATTTATATTAGCGGTGAGTCTGGCTCTGGCAAAGAATTAGTAGCGCGCTCTATTCATGAACTTGGCCCGCGTGCAGGCAAACCATTTATTGCCGTAAACTGCGGCGCCATTCCACGCGAGCTAATGGAAAGCGAATTCTTCGGCCACAAAAAGGGCAGCTTTACTGGCGCGCATCAAGACAAAGCAGGGTTATTTCAAGCAGCAGAAGGCGGCACTTTATTTTTTGACGAAGTCGCAGATTTACCCTTGGATATGCAAGTAAAATTATTACGTGCAATACAAGAAAAATCTGTTCGCCCTGTGGGTGCTGCTGAAGAGTTACTAACTGATGTACGCATACTCTGCGCCACCCACAAATCTCTTGAAACAGAAGTGAAAGAAAATCGCTTTCGCCAGGATTTATTTTATCGTTTAAATGTTATTCAACTGAACGTTCCTCCACTGCGCCAACGCCATGAAGATATTCCGTTACTTGCCAATTATTTTCTTGAGAAAATCGCCCGCGAAATTCAACTCCCCACCCCAATGCTATCAAATACTGCCTTATCTGCGTTGAACAATTATCCATTCCCCGGCAATGTGCGCGAGCTCGAAAATATTTTGGAGCGAGCGTTCACCCTCTGCGAAAATGCGGTAATTGATTCCGATGATTTACAACTACATGCAGCAGAAAAAAATACTTTTGACGTAATCCACCACCCGGAATTTGCGGCGCAGAAAAAAAACGCCGCAATTAATACCAACAAAAATAACCGCACTGATTACCCCTCTCGCTGCGCTGAATATCCATCACTCGATGATTATTTATTAGATGTAGAAAAAGAAATTTTATGTCACGCACTGGAACAAGTACGCTGGAATAAAACACTGGCGGCAAAACAATTAGGGATTACATTTAGATCACTACGTTATCGATTGCAAAAATTGGGGCTGGATGATGAGTGAATGCCCGATTTCCGTGACAGGATTTTGAGCAAAATAGGTTACACCAGTATGCTATCGTATATCAGCCAAAAATGACGGATACCGAAGTGAGCGCCAGTGCAATTATTTCTTAAATATATTTTCCTACTTTCGCTAGCCTGTTTAGGCTGACTCAGTAGTAGACGAAACAACAATAGAATCGCAGCTTACAGCGCCATAAGTACACATAAAAAAGCCCAACACTGAGTTGGGCTTAGATAAAACTTAATAATTTAAATGATACTAAGACTTAACTTAATAAACGCTTTTTTACGACGACATAATTACAGACCACCGAGCAGAGCTTGACGGCAGCTAGCTGGCATAAATCTTAGGTTTACAGTTAACGCTGTAGTACCGCATGACCATCCCAAAATAGGTGTCATAACGCCTGCAGTAAATGTTATAGCTGCTGTTCTAGCCACGTCTGATGTTGGTTGCAAACTAAGAGTTTTACCATCAGCGCCTGTTCCTGTACCACGAATCGCACCGGAGGTAACTGTACCCGTTGTATTACTAACGGTCATACCTGCTGTCATATATTTGGTTTGAATAGTACTGTCACAACCGGCAGCGTTTGCATCCGCAGGAAATGCCTGGTTTGCTTGCATAAATTCTGAAACCACATTTTTACAGGCACCAATTTGAAGATTAACTTCAGCCACCTTAGCGCGAGCGGTGTAGTCCTGGTAAGCAGGCAATGCTGTTGCAGCCAAAATACCGATAATCGCTACCACGATCATTAATTCGATTAAGGTAAAGCCTTGTTGTAAAATTTTGTTCATGATGAATCTCCGAGATTAGAAGTTACAAAAATAAGTAGGTAACACATTTTTATTTTTGCAACAGCTATGCCAAATATATGCTGCAGGTAAAATTTAATTCTTGCAGATGCTACTGATTGAAAACATTACTAATTTTTAAAGATTCCTAATTTATGTTTTGATTTTAAAAAATATGTTTAATACTTTAACTTTATTCTCAACTATTTTATCTGGTGTTTAACATGACAATAACTGATACAAACTAACAAAAAATGTCACCGCAAAACACCGACATCAATAATTGCAAGCGATCAACTACCTAATGTCTGCGAATGAATCATTAAGAATCAAGATCTGTCATCTCAAGAATTTCACCGGAAGATTGATTTATAATTGCAGTCAAATCATTAATCTTACCCTTTACCAATAAGTAGCCCACATCCACATGCCTAGTCGCATACTTATAAATCAGCGCATCTACTGTTTGCAATCTACTTTTGTTGAATAGCTTAAGTGTACTCAGCGGTTTGATGCTTTTTAATACCTGTCCTTTCTGTTCGGAGTAAGGCACATAATATTGCGGCATTTCCTGAACATCATCACCATTACCGAGAATGGCACCCATCACTATTGCTTCGCGAGCTTTCAAATCATCTGGTAAAGGTGCCGCTATAAACTTCGGCCCAAAAAGAGGTAAAGTACGATATTCAGGACGTATTGCCTGCGCTAGATTTTCGCTTGATATCTGGTTCGCATACACTACATCGAAGCGCTCCAAGGTAAAGGCGATATACACAGGACGAGCTATAAATACTGTATGCAAACCGTAAAGCATTGCGGCCACCTGCACGATAACTATTATCGCCAAATCACGTTTCAATTCCTTTTTTTGGCGATTGAAAATAATTAACGTTATCACTGGCCCCAGAATCACATCAACCACTAATAACAGCAAAAAAATATTTTGCACCCCGCTAGCATATGCTAACAACCCCGGGTACCACACCCAAAAAACCAACGCTGCGGAAAGTAACGCAACGCAAGTGGAAAACAGTAAATGGCATCCAAAAGCATAAACACGTTCAGGTAGTTGTAGATTCATATTAAGCTCCCATAAAAAAACGCCCACACGTGTGGGCGTTTTTTATTTCAACCAAAAGTTAACTAAACTTGTGGATTCGATCAGCCCAACTATTACAGACCACCAAGCAAAGCTTGACGGCAACTAGCTGGCATAAATCTTAAGTTTACAGTTACCGCTGTAGTACCGCATGACCATCCCAAAATAGGTGTCATAACACCTGCAGCACTAAAGGTTATAGGTGCAGTTCTAGCTACGTCTGAAGTTGGTTGCAAACTAAGAGTTTTAGCGTCAGCGCCTGTTCCTGTACCACGAATTGCACCTGAAGTAACTGTACCCAACGTAGCGCTCACGGTCATACCAGCAGCCATATATTTAGTTTGAATTGTTGAATCACAACCAGCAGCATTCGCATCAGCAGGAAATGCTTGGTTAGTCTGCATAAATTCTGAAACCACATTTTTACAAGCGCCAATTTGAAGATTTACTTCGGCTACCTTAGCGCGAGCGGTGTAGTCTTGATATGCAGGCAATGCTGTTGCAGCTAAAATACCAATGATCGCTACTACAATCATCAATTCAATCAGGGTAAAGCCTTTTTGTAATGTTTTTTTCATGGTAAATCTCCGAGGGTTTAATTAAAGGACTTGCTTAAAAACTCAACACACAGTGTATAGAGCAAGCGGCGTACCAATTATTGCTTTAATTGCATTGTAGTACATTTTTTTGTAAACCCCTTATCCTGTCGTATTCGCATTAAGCCAGCAATGGCGCAAGCTGAGCTTAGATTTAAGAATTGTATTCCAATATAATTTTCATGCAAAAAATGCAATATGCGTCACGCCCAAGTCATATTTTTTTGTGCTTCCACTATCATTAATGACAAAACCCCGCACAAAGTGACGTTTTGAGTCACAACATTCTTGCTCAGGCGCTACAAGCAAAAACTCCTCAAGCACCTGAACCAGTCTATACTTCAAATTTGCAGCACAATGATAGAAATTACAGTAAGTTATCGTATACAGTTACGGTATTATTTAAGATAGCCAAGCTTCATATAGTAATATCTCACTCATAACACCCATAAATCGTTCAATCGATAAATTTACCTAGGCTTGCATGTAATGAATAGCACCACTCATTTAAATGGTCTTGCGCGTCGCTTGGTGGCTGACAACCTACTGGATCCAGAGCTGGCGCGCAAAGCGCTCAGTCAAGCTGCTAAAGAGAAAGTGCCGTTTGTTCAACATTTGGTAGCTCACTCCATGCTGGATGCGCGAACAATCGCCCGCGTAGCATCGGAAGAGTTTGGCGCGCCACTATTCGATTTAGACTCACTGAACCGGGAAGGCATACCGGATAAGCTGGTCGATGAAAAACTTATCCGTAAGCACCACGCCTTGCCAATCATGAAACGAGGCACGCGTTTGTTTTTGGCCGTAGCAGACCCTACCGATTTGCACGCACTTGATGAAATTAAATTTAACACTGGCTTAAATACAGATGCAATATTAGTAGAGGCCGATAAGTTAGCGGCAGCTATAGAAAAATTTTTAAGTGCTCAAGATAACCTAAACAATGCCCTAGGTAACTTTGACGATTCTGATTTGGATGGGGAAATACAGACCGTAGACCCAAATGCTAAAGCAGATGATGGTAACTCCGAAGCAGATGAAGCACCGATAGTTAAGTACATTAATAAAGTGTTGCTAGATGCTATTAGAGGCGGCGCGTCAGATATCCACTTTGAACCCTATGAAAAATCTTACCGCGTGAGATTTCGTACCGATGGAATTTTGCAAGAGGTCGCTAGGCCACCTGTCAATCTTGCCGGGCGTATGGCAGCACGTTTAAAAGTTATGTCCCAGATGGACATTTCTGAGCGTCGTTTACCGCAAGATGGCCGCATTAAACTTAAAGTGTCCAAAACTCGCGCCATCGACTTTCGTGTAAACACGCTGCCCACCCTATTTGGCGAAAAAGTAGTGTTGCGTATTCTTGACCCCGCTGCCGCCAAACTCGGTATTGATGCACTGGGTTACGAAGATTATCAAAAGAAACTTTATTTGGATGCCCTTGCACAATCGCAAGGAATGATTTTAGTAACTGGGCCAACAGGTAGCGGTAAAACTGTTTCGCTGTATACCGGCTTGAATATTCTAAATACCCCCGAGTTAAATATTTCTACTGCTGAAGACCCGGTAGAAATTAACCTTGAGGGCGTTAACCAAGTTCAAATGCATACGAAGATCGGTTTTACCTTTGCCGAAGCGCTGCGCTCTTTTTTACGGCAAGACCCGGACATCATCATGGTGGGGGAGATTCGCGACTTGGAAACGGCTGAAATAGCTATTAAGGCGGCACAAACCGGTCACTTGGTATTATCAACACTTCACACCAATAGCGCCCCCGAAACCTTAACGCGTTTAATGAATATGGGGGTACCCGCATTCAACATAGCCACTAGCGTAAGCTTGATTATTGCTCAGCGCTTGGCACGCCGCTTATGCGGGCAATGTAAAAAACCAGCAACCGACATACCACCTGCTATTCTAACCGAAGAGGGATTTGACATAATCGGCATTCCTCGCACTGAATTCCAGCTCTTCCATCCCGTCGGCTGCGCCCATTGCAACGGCGGATATAAAGGTCGCTTGGGTGTTTATGAAGTGGTTCGCATCACCCCGGCGATTGCCAACCTTATAATGGAAGGTGGTAATTCGTTACAAATTGCTCGTGCCGCTCAAGAAGCAGGCTTTAATAATTTACGCATTTCCGCATTGCGCAAAGTTGCAATGGGGTTAACCAGCCTCGAAGAGGCTAATCGTGTCACCAAGGATTAACCTATGGCTAGCCTAACCGCTCAAAAAACAAAACCATCCACCGGGATTAAATCAAAACCCAGCGTTGTTACACACACATACGCTTACAAAGGTGTTGATAAAAGAGGCGCAAAAATTGCTGGCGAAATCAACAGCACTAGCCCTGCTTTGGCTAAAGCACAACTATTAAAGCAAGGCATCTCGGTTAAGACTGTTAGTAAAAAATCCAAGCCCTTACTCGGCGCTGGCGGGAAATCTATTAAGCCTGCAGACATCGCAGTGTTCTCACGCCAAATGGCCACCATGATGAAAGCTGGAGTACCTTTAGTCCAAGCATTCGATATTGTGGCAGACGGATTGGAAAACCCTAACTTACGTAATTTAGTATTAAGCATTCGTGATAGCGTTGCGGCCGGTGGAGGTTTTGCTCCATCGTTACGCCTACACCCAAAGTATTTTGATGATCTTTTTTGTAGCCTGGTTGATGCAGGTGAGCAAGCGGGTGCACTTGAAACCATGCTGGACCGTATTGCCACCTACAAAGAAAAAACAGAACAGCTGAAAGCAAAAATTAAAAAAGCAATGACCTACCCCATTGCGGTTGTTGTAGTTGCAATAATAGTTACAGGGATTCTATTAATAAAAGTAGTTCCTCAATTTGCAAGCACATTTAATAGCTTTGGCGCAAAATTGCCTGCATTTACCTTATTCGTTCTTGGCCTTTCTGATCTCGCTCAAGGATATTGGCTTCATTTTCTAATCGGAATCGCCGCGGGCTTTTTTATATTTAAAGAAGCCGTTAGACGTTCATCAGCATTTGCTTATTTAGTCGATAAATACAAACTTAGAATACCTATTGTAGGCAGAATACTTTATTTATCAGTCATGGCACGTTTCGCACGCACTTTATCAACAACTTTTTCTGCGGGCGTTCCATTGATTGATGCACTTACTTCTGTTGCAGGCGCTGCGGGCAACCGCATTTATGAAGACGCCATTATTAAAGTACGCGAAGATGTTTCTTCCGGCATACAATTAAATGTTGCACTCAAATCGCGCAATATATTTCCCACGCTATTAATACAGATGTCTGCCATTGGTGAAGAATCTGGAGCTCTCGACGCAATGCTAGATAAAGTTGCAGCCTATTACGAAGCAGAAGTGGATAATATGGTTGACACTTTAACCTCGTTACTCGAACCCATTATCATGTCGGTTTTAGGTGTGTTAGTGGGCGGATTAATGATTGCAATGTATCTCCCAATATTTCAACTTGGCGCGGTGGTATAACCGTGACAGATTTTTTTTTAATGATAAAGCTTGTCCCTGCCGCCGGTTTAATCCTGGCAGGAATTTTAGGTTTGTTAGTGGGTAGCTTTTTAAATGTTGTGATTTATCGCTTGCCTAAAATGCTTGAGCGCGAATGGCGCGGGCAGTGTGTAGAGTTTTTAGGGGCGGATAATATTATCGCAGACTCTTCACAACCAGAAAGAACAACACCCTTTAATTTAATTACACCCAACTCTACGTGCCCAAACTGTGG
Source organism: Gammaproteobacteria bacterium (assembly GCA_025362015.1). Lineage (GTDB taxonomy): Bacteria > Pseudomonadota > Gammaproteobacteria > Pseudomonadales > Cellvibrionaceae > Cellvibrio. The sequence continues at coordinate 7,751 of JANYIO010000045.1, forward strand.
CCACAAAATCAAACCTTGGGAAAACTTCCCAGTAGTTAGCTATTTATATTTGCGTAGCAAATGTTCTGCTTGTAAAAATCACATTTCATTACGCTATCCCATTATAGAAACAGTCACTAGCATCCTTTCTGTTGTGGCGATTTATACTTTTGGCCCAACCACTACCGGCCTTGCTTGTTTAGTTTTTACATGGTGTTTAATTGCGTTAACAATGATAGATGTAGATACACAATTACTACCAGACAATATAACTCTGCCACTTTTATGGTTAGGTTTAATTGCTAATTATTTTGGTTTATTTACCTCACTTGATAGCGCACTCTGGGGCGCAATTGCTGGCTACATATCACTATGGTCGATCTATTGGTTATTTAAACTATTAACCAAAAAAGAAGGAATGGGTTACGGAGACTTTAAATTGCTTGGTGCTTTGGGCGCCTGGCTCGGCTGGCAAATGCTATTGCAAATTATTTTATTATCATCACTCGTTGGTGCCGTCATTGGCATTAGTATGATAGTCATTCGCGGCCGCGATAGAAACATTCCCATCCCTTTCGGCCCCTATCTCGCTATTGCTGGCTGGATTGCATTAATGTGGGGGCACGATATCAATCACGCTTATTTGATGTACGCCATCCCGATCAAATAATAGGGATGGCTTAAGGGCACCTCCGGAAATTCAATTTTCGTGATGATAGCGAGGCATTTTCGCACGGAGAACCGCAGCTTATACGTTATAAATGAGGATTCGAGTACGAAAATAACGACGCTAGCGCACGAAAAGTGGATTTCTGGAGGTGCCCTTAACATGATTATAGGTTTGACAGGCGGAATCGGCAGCGGAAAATCTGAAGTATCGCGTCGCTTTCAAGCGCTCGGCATTACCATAATAGATGCCGATGATATAGCTCGACAAGTTGTTGAGCCCAACCAACCCGCGCTGCAACATATAGCTACGCATTTTGGTAAAAATATTCTTAATGCAAATGACACGTTGAATCGTGCAAAATTGCGCCAAATTATTTTCTCGAATGCTTTAGAAAAAATCTGGTTAGAAAATTTGCTTCACCCAATTATCCGCGAAGAAACAATTCAGCAACTTCACTCTGCCAAAAGTACGTATGTCATTTTAGCTTCACCATTACTATTAGAAACCACACAACATCAAATGGTTGAGCGCATTCTGGTAATAGATGCTAGCGAAGAGTTACAACTTACTCGTGCAAGTGAACGCGACCAAAGTAATCGCGAACAAATAAAAAAGATTATCACCACCCAAATGTCTCGCGTTGATCGCTACGCAAAAGCCGATGATATTATTCACAACCACGGCGATCTCGCAGAATTAGATGAACACGTTAAAAAATTACACGCTCACTATTTAACACTTTCGCAACAAATGGAAAAACATGACTGATATTTTAACTAGCACAGAAGCACCCATTAAACTCAACTGCCCTACCTGTAAAAAAGTTGTATTGTGGAATGATGAATTTCCCCATCGCCCCTTTTGCTGCGACCGTTGTCGTTTAATTGATTTAGGTGAGTGGGCGAGCGAAAGTCACCGCATTGCTGGTGACTCGCTAAATATAAATTTAGAAGAAAACCCTGAAGATTAAGTGCCACAGCAAATGCAATACGGGCTCTCGAGTTTTGACGAAAACACCGAACCTAAAAAGTGTTGCAGAAATAGAGTAAGCGCAGCATCAACCACAGCCTTGACGTAACGGCATAGTCAATTTCTTACAAAAAATGCAGACTTTGGCGACTTTCCAATACCAGCAAAATATTTAAAATAGGCAACGCATGGACGTTAACCAAAAACAGGATGTTG
>JANYIO010000052.1 GCA_025362015.1 Gammaproteobacteria bacterium
TTGCGGCGGGATTATTAAAAGGGCGCTTGCGAGCATGGGATAGTATTGCGGTGCCAATGTGGGCTGGTCATCATGTGCAAGCTATTCATTTAGGTTATTTTTGCATGACTTTAAAAGCAATGTTTGGACAGCCTGACATAGCTATAGCTTCGCGAGAAACCGGCAAAACGGACGTGAGATTGTTTAGAGGTTTTAATAAAAAAACGCTACATAGCGATCAGCAGGGTGATAATAGTTGGCGAAACTTGATAGGAGATTTAGTTGAGTTAATTGATGAATATAAGCCTGATGTTATTGTCACGCCGCACCCAATACTTGATGCGCAAATTGATCATGTATTTTCAACGCGCGCAGTCTTAACTGCTTGCGAAATTTCACATATCAATCCAGATTTTTTGCTTTATGCAAATCACAATCACCATACTGATATGTATCCTTTTGGTGTGGAGCACAATGACTTGCCTTTGCCGCCACATTTTGAAAGCGATGTGATTGCTGAAAAATTATTTAGCTTTCCTCTAAGTTTGGATGATCAGCGCGATAAAATTTGTGCCTTGCGAATGATGCATGACTTGAATCGCCCAACTTCATTTAAAAAGCAATTGCGACAATTGTTGCAACGTTTAATTGGCCGCTCGGCCATGCCTTATGGCGATGATGATTATTTGCGCAAAGCAATTCGACAGCAAGAGTTGTTCTGGGTTATGTCGTTGGAGGAACTGAAAAAACAGTTTAATTAATATGCCGCCTCTCAAATGCAGAGAAAATTACGAAAGTATTTCATGTAAATATTTTATCTATTTTTTATAGTAACAAAAAACCACTACACCCGTTGAGGCAAATGCAGTGGTGAAAGTGGTTTATTTATCTGTGGGTTTTATGATCAATAGCAGTGTGGGGCTGCTATTGATGAGCGGCAAATGCCATTACCTTGCCATTACTATCGTTTTCATTTGTTTTCGTCGGCGTATTGCTGGTATTGGTTTCAGTCACGAATGGTACGAGCAGTTCTTCAGGTTTACCTTTGCAGGCCTTCGCTAATTGTTCGCGTCGCTGCGCCAACATCAAGCCAATAGCTTCGCTATGCTTTTCATCAATGCCGGGAATCTGGCTTTCAATGAGTTGGGTAATATTGGCTGCCAGCTCCAAATATTTGTCGTGTTCTTCGGCGAGTTTTTTATCTTCAAACATGCTTCCGTCTCTGTCACATTGCCAAACGGCGATTACTGCCATGGTGTTGCCCTCGTGGTTATACTGTTTTTATGTACAGTATTCTTGTGGGGCTTGAATGTCAACTGTTTTTTGTCGCGAATGTGCGTCGGGGGGTTAACCCGTCGGATATTCGATGAGTTTTATAATGATTTTTTTATTGTTATCAAAAATTGGGTTGCCAGAATCTACGTTAATCTGTAGCCTTTTGGTTCGCAATTTTAAGTTTTGTTCTGATTTTGTTGTTTTCCTCGTTTTTTATTGGTCTTTATAGATCGCTTTCATATAAGCAATACCCATTTTTAATGCTAAATAATTACAAACTTAATGCTTTACATTAAGTTTCTTTTCTATTGATTTGATTTTCTTGAAATTATGTAATTTTCTCTGCTTCTTTTCCTGCTTGTTCTCGTCTTTTTCGCGTTTTTCACCGTGATTTTCTGCGCCTTTTCGTAATTGCTTGCTTGACTTTGCATGGTCCCGAATTATAGTGAGCATTGTGGAAAAAAGTGGGTATTAGTGGGTTTTTGTGGTAAATCCATTCTAATAAATACGATAAAAACAGTAAGTGGTGAAAAGTGTTTACAGGCAGTTACTCCATCAGCATGGATCCTAAAGGTCGCATGGCCATTCCAACTCGCATTCGCGATGAGTTGATGGAATCGTGCGGCGGACGTTTAGTGATCACGGCTCATACCGAAGATCGCTGCTTGTTGGTTTATCCCGAGCCTGAATGGCTGACGCTTTTACCGCAAATTGAAGCCTTGCCCAGTTTTAACAAGGTTTCCCAGCGTGTTAAACGCATTCTTATTGGTTACGCCAGTGCGTTAGAGCTTGATGCAAGTGGGCGCTTTCTAGTCCCCCCAACACTGCGCGATTACGCCAATCTTGATAAAAAGATGATGTTAGTTGGGCAGGGCAAAAAGCTGGAGTTGTGGAGTGAAGAGTCCTGGCTGGCGCTACTGAATGAGCCAGCTGACGATGAAATTCCCAACGAAATGCTATCGCTTTCGCTTTAGGGCTTGCCGTTTTTAGGGGAATTGAGTGATTCAAAATCAACACACTACCGTGCTTTTACAAGAAGCGGTGGATTCGCTAATAACAGATAAGTCTGGCTTTTATGTGGATGGCACTTTCGGCCGTGGCGGTCACAGTGCACTCATACTGGCGCAATTGTCTGACGAAGGGCATTTGCTTGGCATTGATAAAGATCTAGCTGCTATCGCAGTGGCTAAAGAGCGGTTTGCGGGTGACTCTCGCTTTGATATTGCCCACGGTTCGTTTGCTGAATTGGCTGAGCTCATTGAGACGCGCAGCATGATGGGCAGAGTTGATGGCGTGTTATTGGATTTAGGGGTTTCATCGCCCCAGTTGGACGAGGCGGAGCGCGGGTTTAGCTTTCAAAATGATGGCCCGCTCGACATGCGAATGGATCAAACCCGTGGCCTAAGTGCAGCTGAGTGGCTTAACACGGCAACCGAAAGCGATATTGCCTGGGTATTGAAAGAATACGGTGAAGAGCGTTTTGCCAAGCGAATGGCTCGAGCCATAGTTGCTGAGCGTTTAAAAGCACCCTTTACGCGAACGGGCCATTTGGCGGAAGTGATTAAAGAAGCAAATCCAGCGTGGGAAAAAGGCAAACATCCTGCGACGCGGGCATTTCAGGCAATTCGTATTCAGGTTAATAACGAATTGACGGATTTGGAAGCAGTACTGGAGCAGGCATTGCGTGTTTTGGCAATTGGTGGCCGCTTGGTAGTTATCAGTTTCCACTCGCTGGAAGACCGAGTGGTGAAGCGTTTTATTCGTCGCCAGGAGCAGGGCGATCAAGTGCCGATGGGCGTACCCATGCGTGATGAGCAGTTAAATAAGCGGCTGCGTTCATGTGGTAAAGCAGCTAAGGCCAGTGATGCTGAGGTGGGAGTTAACGTTCGTTCGCGAAGCGCAATCATGAGAGTCGCAGAAAAAATATCTTAAAAAATGTTACACAACTTTTATGCACACCTTCACAAACTCAAGAATCAATTACAAGGGGCACCATGAACCAATTTCAAACACGTACATCAACACAAATAGCGCCCTGGGTGCTGTTGTTGGTGACCTGTTTGTGGATTCTGGTAGTAATCTCGGCGTTGGGTGTTGTTGCCTCAACCCAAGAGGTGCGCCGCAACGTTAATCATCTGGAAACTTTGCGTCACGAGGCAGCGCAACTGCAAGTGGAGTGGGGTCAATATTTATTAGAGGAAAGCACTTGGGCGGCCTACAGTCGCGTTGAAGGTATAGCAGTAAAAGAATTAAATATGCTTGCACCAACCTCTGAGCGAGTCGTGATGGTGACGGGCGATGAGTAAGCAGCAATCGAATCATCCGCCATACAACCCGCTGTTAGCAAATAGGCCGCACATTCCTCTGAAAATTGCGCGCTGGCGTTTTTATAGCGTCATTGGCGTGATGTGTATATTAGTTGTGGTGTTAATCGGTCACGTCGCAAGTTTGCAAGTATTACCAAACGCCGATAAAGGTTTTGAGTTTTTGCAAAATCAGGGCGAGTCACGCACGTTGCGCACTGAAACTATTACGGCTTATCGCGGAGTCATAACTGATCGCAATGGTGAACCGCTTGCTGTTAGCACTCCCGTGGCTACGCTTTGGGCGAATCCAAAAGTACTATTGCAATCACCCCAGCGCTTTGCTGAGCTAGCGCGGGCATTAAGTGTTACCACCGCGGATTTAAGCTCGCGTTTGAACCGCTACGCAGGCAAGGAATTTATGTATTTGCAAAGGCAAATGCCGCCTGACGCTGCGCAGAAAATTATGGATTTAGATATTCCTGGCGTGAACAATCAAACGGAATATCACCGTTATTATCCTGCCGGAGAAATTGCTTCGCACATTGTTGGTATGACTGACATAGATGATCGTGGTCAAGAAGGTTTGGAGATGGCTTATGACGCTTGGTTGAGTGGTGAGAATGGCTCCAAGCAAGTGGTAAAAGATTTAAAAGGTCGCACTGTAAAAGAGATACAACTGATTAAAGCTGCGCGCTCCGGGCAAAATCTAACCTTGAGTATTGATTTGCGTTTGCAATATTTAGCGCATCGCGAATTGAAAAAAGCGGTTGAGGACAGCGGTGCAATTGCTGGTTCGTTGGTGATTCTCGATGTTGAGACAGGAGAAATATTAGCGGTTACGAATTACCCTTCCTACAACCCAAATGACCGCGCTCACGCGCGTGGACCAAACTTACGCAATCGTGCGATTACCGATGTGTATGAGCCAGGTTCAACCATTAAACCTCTCGCAATTTTAGCGGCACTTGAGTCAGGTAAATTTAAACCGAGTGATGTTATTGATACCAATCCTGGTTATTGGATGGTAGGAAATAAACCAGTAAAAGATCACCAGAATTATGGGGCACTCGATCTGTCCATGGTGATTGCCAAGTCCAGTAACGTCGCCATGTCGAAAATTGCGTTGCAGCTAGATCCTAACGCTATGGTGAGCATGTATAGTCGCTTGGGGATAGGCCAGCAAATGGGTACTGGTTTTCCCGGTGAAGCTCCTGGGCATGTTCCTTCGCTCAAAGTTGGGCAATTAATTGAGCGCGCCAACGTGTCTTTCGGTTATGCAATGAATTTGACAGTACTACAAGCGGTGCAGGCTTATTCAATCATTGCTGCTGGCGGCATCAAGCGCCCCATTTCGTTATTGCGTGTCGACAGTCCTCCCGTGGGTGAAAAAGTTATTGAGAGACGTTTTGCTGATGAAGTAAAAACTATGTTGATGCGTGTGGTAAGCGCCGAAGGTACAGGTAAGCGTGCTCG
>JANYIO010000064.1 GCA_025362015.1 Gammaproteobacteria bacterium
CGATGAACTTCAATTTCTTTTGGTGCATCAACCCCAAGCCTAACCTGGTTTCCATTTACCCCAAGAACAGTGACATTAACATCATCACCAATGATGATGGTTTCGCCGATACGGCGGGTGAGGATTAACATAATTTATTTCCTTTTCTGTGCTTTGAAGAGGGGCAGAATACTAAGTTTTTCGTAAAACATCGTGCTGTTATTTAAAGTCTGATAATGCCAACTTTATCCTCACCCAATTTGTCCAGCAACGAACTCCAGCTGATATAAATAAATCGTTTATCGCTTTTTGGATTAGTCAAAATACCAAAATCACTACCATTAACAGCTCGTGACGATTTGCCTATCTGCAATTGTTTTTCGACTTCCAGGATGAGGTCTTTGGTATTGATCACACAGGCTGACAGTAAATTGCCATTATGATCATCCAAAAATGCCTGAATGGTTAGTTTTGGGTAAAGCAAGCCAAGATCCTCCTCATCCTTGATGGCGCGGAGCCGCTTGCTATATTCAGTGGATTGACTGCCGTGAAAAGAAAATCCAATGGTGAATGTTTCACGATTTTCTTTCCATTGTACTCTACTGGCAATACCGCGAATCCCTTTTCCATTCATCAATTGCCAGGCATCAATGCCCGAAAGCAGATCGAATATTTTTTGCCAGTCAGTGGAGTCAACTTGCTCTATGGATGTTAACTTGCCGCCACCCACGATGGGATGTGACGATATTGCAGGCCATACGATATTGATAAAATCTTGTGCACTTTTGGTAAGATTGTCAGACACGTTTGTATTCATCGTCAGTCTTTTCATGAGTTCATTGTCCTTTTACTCTATCATTTTTTGTCTCGCTGTGAAGGCCAGGCAGAAAAATGGTTTGCTTTTGTGATCCCTGTTTCAGCCCAAGAGAGCCTTGTATAAAGCGAATGTCGCCTCTGTCTTCAAAATGAGAGCGCACCCTAAACAACTGCGTATTTTGTGTAAAGAATTGTTCTGAATTGCTGATTTGATCACATAAGTTATTGGGCAGCATTCGGGAATTCAACTACCATGGGCAACTTCTTTTATAGGTTTATAACGAATTGAAATCAGCCTGTTGGCCTGATTATCACTTGCACGGAGAGCATCAGTTGTTTCACTTGATTCCCAAACTCGCTTTCATGACAACCCTAGGGTTGCTGGCAGTATTGTTTATCCCGTTTGCACCTGTTAACGCACAAACCACTTCTACCGCAGACAGCAGTCAAGAATTCATTCGCCAGCAAGAACGTGAGCGTGTGTTGCGCGAGCAACAAGCCGCTATTCCCGATGTGCATTTGCAGCCGTCTACAGCAGTGCAAGATGGCTATTTACCTGCTAACGAAACCCCCTGTTTTACGATTAACACGATTATCTTGGAGGGTGATACAGCCGAGCAATTTCAGTGGTCGCTCAATGCTGCCGATAAAACCCTAGCGGGGTTACCGGATAACGCAGTAGGTCGTTGTCTTGGCACCGAGGGAATCAACCAAGTGATGCGCCGTATTCAAAACGCGATAGTCGCACGCGGCTATGTCACCAGCCGAGTACTGGCGGGTGCGCAGGATTTAAAAACCGGTGTCCTTAACCTGACATTAGTGGCGGGGCATGTCGGACAGATTCAGTATCCCGATACCTTGTACACTGCACTATGGAATGCGCGGCCTATTCGCGAAGGCGCTTTATTGAATTTACGAGATATTGAACAAACGCTCGAAAACCTGCGCCGGGTACCCACGGTAGAATCGGATATTCAAATTGCACCGGCGGCGAGCGCAGATGCCAGACCCGGTGACAGCGACATCTTGATCCACTGGGCGAAACAATCACCCTACCGGATCAATGTTTCAGTGGACGATGCCGGTACCCAGGCCACGGGAAAATACCAAAGCAGCCTTACCCTTTCGCTCGACCACTGGTGGGCGCTCAGCGATTTGTTTTACCTCACCGTGAATAAAGATCTAGGTGGCGGTGAAACCGGAGATCGCGGCACCCAGGGATACAATGCCTATTATTCTATTCCTTACAGCTATTGGCTGTTCGCGGTGAATACCAGCAGCAACGAATATCATCAAGCCGTGGCCGGTGCCTTTGAAACCTACACCTACAGCGGAGAAAGCCAAAACACCGATATCAGTATGGCGCGGCTTATTTACCGCGATGCCGTGCGTAAAACGACTCTGTCGCTGCACGGTTGGTCACGCGCCTCCAAAAACTTTATCAACGATACCGAAGTAGAAGTCCAGCGTCGCCGCATGGCAGGTTGGAGTTTGGGTGTGGCACACCATGAAATTATGGGCCGCAATACACTTGATCTCGCGCTCGACTATCGCAAGGGTTCGGGTGCGATGGAATCTATACCAGCACCTGAAGAAGCTTTTGGTGAGGGTACGGCGCGCCCTGAAATTATTTCCGCCACAGTTCAATTATCCGTACCCGTGACCTTTGGTGAGCAACGCTTGAATTATTCGGGCACCTTACGCACCCAATACAACAACACGCCACTCGTACCACAAGACCGATTCAGTATCGGTGGGCGCTACAGCGTGCGCGGCTTTGACGGTGAAACGACGTTACTGGCCGAACGTGGCTGGCTGATGCGCAATGATTTCGCATGGGGTATTTTTCAAACGGGACAAGCCCTTTATCTGGGTGTGGATTATGGTAGTGTCAGTGGTGCGAGCAGTCAGCAGCTTGTAGGTACACACCTGAGTGGTGCAGTGCTGGGAGTCAAGGGCGGTTATAAAAGCCTGAGTTATGACGTGTTTGTTGGCCAACCACTCCAAAAACCCGAGCGTTTTAAAACCTCGTCCCAGGTGACGGGATTTACGGCCAACTGGGCATTTTAGGGGGAAGGATGTTCTTTGATACTGCACAACTCGACATCATCGCTCCGGGTCTGATTGAACAGACTTGGAGCGAAGCCGAAGTGTTGGGCAGCGCAACATGGTTGTGGATGCACTCCACCTCACACCAGAATTTGCCCCTTAAAACCCTGTCGGCCTTATTGTTGCCTGCGCTCAAACATAGCCAATTTATCCTTGCTTCAGAAGCGGGTCGTCCTGTCTTTTACCTTGCATGGGCGAACCTGAACCTTGAGGCCGAAGAACGCTACTTAAAATACCACCCTGTGCAGATGTTGAATGATGATTGGAACAGCGGCGAGCGCGGCTGGATTCTGGATTGGATTGCGCCCTTTGGTCATACCCAGGTCATGAGCTGCTTATTGAAAAGGCAACTTTTCGCGAATCGTTTTATGCGCCATCTTTATCATCGCGGTCACGAACTGGATCGCGCTGGAAAGAAACGTGGTCTGACGGTTAAACAATTTCGCGGTCATGCTGTGCTACCGCAGGTCGCACATCACTGGTTTGCCGCAAACCCGATTGCTACCTTACCCAATAACCAAAGACACACCTTAACCCACAAGGATTTTTCGTGAACAAACATTGCTTCCGCCTTATCTTTAACAAAGCCCGTGGCCTCATTATGGCCGTGGCTGAAACTGCGACCAGCCAAAGCAAGGCCGCCGGACAAACAATAGCATCCAGCGGTGATTTGGCTGAGCAAAAGCCCTTGATTGCTGGTGTGCGAGCATTGACCTTTAGCCTGTGGGTAGCGTTGGGCATGGTGATCCTACCTGCGCAGGCAGAGATTATTGTCGATATCAATGCACCGGCAAACCAGCGCGCTACTGTCTTGAATGCGGCCAATGGTGTACCGCAAGTCAATATTCAAACCGCCAGTGACGGTGGTGTATCGCGCAACAGTTTTACCACGTTTAACGTGGATAAACAGGGTGCGATTTTGAACAACTCCCGCACCGATGTACAAACCCAACTGGGCGGCTGGGTGCAGGCAAATCCGTGGCTGGCCAAGGGCGAAGCCCGCATTATTTTGAATGAAGTGAATAGCAGTAACCCCAGCCAATTGCTTGGTTATATCGAAGTGGCAGGTCGCCGCGCTGAGGTGGTAATTGCCAATGCGTCCGGGATTACCTGTGATGGTTGCGGTTTTATCAATGCCAGCCAAGCCACCCTTACTACAGGTGTACCCCAGTTTCTGGATGGCAACCTGAATAGCTACGCCGTGCAAAAAGGCATTGTCCGTATTGAAGGCGCAGGGCTGGATGCCAGCCATACCGATTACACCGCCATCATGGCACGAGCAGTAGAAATCAATGCCGGTATTTGGGCGAATAAATTAAAAATCACCGCAGGTGCCTATCAGGTCGACGCAGCACCTTCCAACACTACCTCATTGTCGGGCACATCCCTATCCGGCACGAGTTCCAAGCCAGAGTTTGCCATTGATGTATCCCAGCTGGGCGGTATGTATGCGGGTGTGATTACGCTGGTGGGTACCGATGCCGGAGTCGGGATTCGCAATATGGGTGCTATTGGCGCGAGCGCAGGTTCCGTGATCGTCACAGCCGATGGAATGATTGAAAACAGTGGCAAACTAACGGCAACAGCCAATGTACAAATGGATACAAAGCACGATATCCAAAACAGCGGTACGGTCTACGCAGAGAACAATACTCAGCTCACCAGTCAAGGTGACATGAATAACCAAGGTGTTATTGCCGCCAAAAACAATACAGCTCTTGTCACCAACGGTGTGAATAGCGAGATCACCAGCGCACAGGGTTCTGTGTTGGGTGCAGGTGTACAGAATGATGGCACCTTGGCAACCAGTGGTAATCTCAGCCTTACAGCCACCAAAACTATCAATGCCCAAGGGCAAACCTTAAGTGGTGGCGATCAAACTCTCACCGCACAAGCATTGAATTTGAGCGGCAACACCAACAGTGCCGATAACCTGAACCTAACCGCCAGCGCTGGTGATATCACGCTCACCGGTGCAACCCTTGCGACGACTCACACACTCACCGCGACTACCACCCAAACCCTGCGTACCGATCTGGCCAAAGTGTCCGCACATCAACTCACTGTCAGCGCCCATGATCTGTCCAATTTGAAAGGCGAGCTAGTTCAAGTAGGCGCTGGCGACTTAGCCTTGAATCTCGCGGGTACACTCAACAATACTCAAGGTCGTATTGCCAGCAATAGCCAAAACCTGAATCTTAAGGCCGCAAATATCAACAACACCAGTGGTATTCTTGAACATGCCGGAACCGGTGAATTGAGCATCGCGACCAATACGTTGAATGATTCCACAGGGCAGATTTCCAGCAATGGCTTATTGAACATCAAGGCGACTTCCACCACCGTGGATAAAGGCGCATTGAGTGCTGAGCAGTTGCAGATTGATAGCCAACAACTCTCAAATCGCGGTGGCAGCATCACCCAACGCGGCACGGCGGCGACCCAAATTACCAGCAATACACAATTTGATAACACCAGCGGTTCACTGGTCAGTCATGGCACCACTACTCTAACCACCGGCGCGCTTGCCAATCAGGGTGGAAAAATTCAGGTCGGCACTAGCGACAACACAGCGGATTTACATATCACCGCGAGCGGCACTATCGACAACAGCATGCAACAAGGTATTTCAGGCACTATTACCGCGACCGGCGCGACAGTGATCAATGCCAACTCCCTAAATAATAGCGATGGCCATATCAGTGCGGCACAAGCGCTCACTGTCACCACGACTAGTGCCCTGAATAATCAACTTGGTTTATTAGCAGGCAATGATGCCGTCACGATTAGTGCAAGCCAGATTAACAATAGCCAAGGCACTATGGGTTCTGTTCAACAACACACCCATGTGACCGCGACAACAGGCAACATCAACAATACTGCCGGACGTATTGAAGCCGCACGCGCAGTCGTGGTGTCTGCGACCGGAATCAACAACACCGATGGCGTTATCAATGGCAGTAGCCTTACTGCTAACAGCCAACTGCAAACACTCGACAATAGCCATGGCACACTGACCACCACCGGCACACATGACACTGGTACGCTGGATCTGCAAACCGGTGCGCTGATCAATGATGCTGGTCTAATTCAAGCCCAAGGTGCTTTAACGGCAGACACACACGGCCAAACCCTGAGTAATACAAATTCCAGCACTATCCAACTCGGTATTATTGGTTCAGGCACAATCAACCTCACTACCGGCGAGCTGGATAACAGCGCCGGTTATATTGGCAGTGTGGGTAAACTCACGACGCACAGTAGTGCGATCAATAACGTGCTTGGCGGTAATATAGCCAGTGCCGATGCGCTCGATCTCAATGGTACAACCCTGAATAACCAGGGCGGGCAAATTCAAGCGCTGGGTAATGCGGACATCAAAATTGCAGGTGCATTAGATAATACGGCCAGCCTGATACGCATAGGAAAAACGCTCAACATAACGGCGGCAACCCTCACTAATACCAATACCGGCGCGACAAACCAAGGGATAGAGGCGCAGTCTGTTAGTGTTAATGCGGCACAAATTATCAACACCCAGGGCGTAATGCGCGCAGATAAAAATCTCACGCTTACCAGTCACAGCAATATCGACAACAGCCAGGGGTTGATATCCGCAGGTGTCACTGCGAGCTTAAAAGATACCGATTTGCTCAATCGAAACTTACAGATCACCAACACCGACGGCACCCTGATTGCGGGTCAATCACTCATCGTCAATAGCGCAGGTTTAACGAGTGACGGCAAGTTATTGAGCCAGGGCGACTTGGCCATTACCCTAACGCAAGATTACACCCAGACGGGCGAATTCCAAGCGCAAGGCACGGCGAGTCTTGAGACCAGCGGAACACTCACCAATCAGTCCCGCTTGCTTGGCGGCACAGCACTAAACCTCAAAGCTGCCACCATCGACAATCAGGCCGGTGCAGAAATCAGTGCTGCCAACCTTTCCTTGACAGCAACCGATAGCCACACCTTAACCAATCGCGGATTGATCAACGGCGGCGTTGAAACGTTTATCGACACCGTTACGCTAAACAATATTGGCACCGGCCGTATCTACGGCGATCATCTCGCGATAAACGCCACGACCATTACCAATGATGTAGAAAATGGTCAGGCCGCCGTGATAGCCGCACGCACCCGTTTGGATTTGAGTGCGCAAACCATTACCAACCGGGAACATTCATTGATATTGAGTTTGGGTGACATGGCAATTGGCGGCAGGCTGGATGCTAACCATCACGCCATCGACCAAGCAGCTGTTTTGAATAACTACAGTGCCACGATTGAGGCCTTGGGTAGTCTGGATATTGCCGCACAGCAGCTCAATAACACCAATGCACATGCTGTAACGCAAGCCGTTACTACCAACGAAGATGTGACCAATTTCGAAGGTATTATCAACAATCAGGGTGTTGGAAAAATTTATCGGGCAGGCACCCCTAATGTGTATGTGTTTAACGATGAGTCAGATCATTTACACACACCGGAAGGCGATTACGAGCAATGGCAAGCTTATCGTTTTCACCGCACCGTCAGCGAAACCTTGCTGATCAGTTCCGATCCGGCGCACCTGTCCTCAGGGACGGGGTTGCACTTTGCGGTGCAAACTCTGGTAAACGATAACAGCACTATCATTGCGGGCGGCGCCATAACTGGCACTGTCGGTGATCTGCAAAATAACAATACCGTAGCACCACGTACTACCACGGATGTGGGCACTTTGACCGATTACTGGCGAGACTTTAACAAGGGGCGTGATTCCACAGGCAGTGCAGAGCAAGACTATCTGCCACCGACAACCATCGAAACCATTACCTTAATTCCGGTGGCGTATCAGCAACACACAGCACCTACGAGCACCGGCACCCAGATTGCGAGCATAACGACCAACACGTTGACTGCAACACCGGCGAGCACCACAGAAGCGGCCGTTGTGATTCATAACGCCCCGGTTATCAGTCCGATTACACAGATAGCGGCTTTAACGCCGCTCAACAACAGCGGCACAGCAACCGTCGTGCGCACCGGTGGCGTCAATACCCGCCTACCCAACAACAGCCTGTTCCAACTCAACCCAGCTGCCGCAGCACACTATTTGGTCGAAACAGACCCGGCGTTTACCAACAATCGCTTGTGGCTGAATTCGGATTATTTACTCAATGCCTTAGCCATTGACCCTGCCCTCACGCAAAAACGCCTGGGCGATGGTTTTTACGAACAACAATTGATTCGTGAGCAAGTGGCTTTACTGACCGGTCGCCGTTTTTTAGAAGGCTATGCGGATGATGAAGCGCAATACCTCGCGCTGATGAACAACGCCAGCACCTACGTTCAAGATTACACCTTGCGCCCCGGAGTCGCACTCACCGCTGAACAAATGGCGGCACTGACCAGCGATATTGTCTGGCTGGTAGAAACCACAGTCACTCTTGCCAATGGCACCACCACCAAAGTGTTAGTACCGCAGGTTTATGTCCGAGTGCGCGAAGGCGATATTAACGGCGCAGGCACCTTGATATCCGGTAACAATGTTGATCTGAATCTCACGGGTAATCTTGATAATAGCGGCACCCTGGCCGGTCGCACGGTACTGAAATTGAATGCCGATAATATCCAGAATTTGGGTGGACGATTAAGCGCAGAAACCGTCGCGCTCAATGCCCGTAAAGACCTGATGAACCTGGGCGGTAAAATCGATGCGGTATCGAGCATGACGCTTGGTGCGGGACGCGATATGACCATCGCGAGCACCACCAGCACCGGAACCAGTGTCCAAGGTACCCGAACCACGATTGATCGTGTGGCAGGACTTTACGTCACTGGTACCAATAGTACTCTACTGGCCAATGCCGGACGCGACATGACCGTGAGTGCGGCTCAAGTCATCAATCGTCCATCCTCTACAACGACAGAGTCAGGCACTACCAGCGGGACCACCCGCCTGAGCGCAGGCAACAATCTCAACATTATCAGCGTGACCGAAAGTGCTACCCAAACCATATCAGATGACACATCAAAGAATGAGGCAGTAAGAGGTGGAATAAGGGGCGGCGCAGTCAATAGTAACACTCATACCGACAGCCACCACACCGAAGTGAGCAGCCTGATCGACACCAGCGGCACTCTTGAACTACACGCCGGTAATGACCTGGGTATCAAGGCGAGCCGACTTAATGCCGATGGTAATGTCAGCCTTGATGCGGTTCACGACATCAACTTGGCTGCCCTTGGCAACGAACAACATAGCGATACTACCGTCAGCGGCCACAAAGGTGTGGATACCACCATCACACATAGCTTGGTGGATATTACCAGCGGAAGTGCCGTGAGTATTAAGGCCGGTAACGATGCGAACCTCACCGGCACCGCCATCACCTCCGCAGGCGATACCGCGATCAGCGCGCTGCGCGATACCAATATCAGCGCGGTCGTCGATTCGGAATACCACTACAGCAAAGATACCGAAAAGAAATCCTTCGGCCGCAGCACCACGACCACGACAGAAACCCTCAACGAAACTGTAGTCGGTGGCACCATCAACAGCGGTGGCGATCTCCTCATCAACGCTCATAAAAATGCCGAAGGCGACGTGGTTACCGAGCAGAGTGGCAAAGTGAATTTAGCAGGCGTGACCTTAGCAGCTAAAAACGATGTCGCGATTGCTGCTGATGAAGACGTAAACATTACCGGTACCCATTACGAAACCCTGAATTATCACGACACCAAAAAAACCGGCGCGCTCGGGCTTAGCAAAAAAGACAAGGGCAACGTCGAAAGCGATACCCATTTGCAAAATGCGAGTATTAGCGCGGGTGGCAATGCTCATGTCCTATCAGGTAACAACATCACCCTCGCGGCGACCAATGTGGTGGCCAAGGGTAATGTGGATATGCAAGCCGTGGATAATTTGCTCATTACCGCCGGAGAAGCGATTAGCAATACGGAGGCATGGAGTAAAAAATCCGGCCTGTTTACCGGCGGTAGTCTTTACAGCAAAACCGAACACAAAGATGGCGAAGGCGTTACCTCCGTGCAGTCATCGAATATTCAAGCCGGTGGGAAAGTCACGACTCACTCCGGTACTGGGCAGATCATCGGTTCCAATGTTACCGGCGATGCCGGTGTCAGTCTCGTGACCGATGCGGGTGATCTGGATGTGCTCGCGGCTCGCAATACCACCCAAGCTTACAGCCACGACAAAAGCATGAGTGTGGGTGTTGGTGATCTCGCCAAAGCCGCCACCCGCCCCGATCAGATGGTGAAAAACAAAGAAGGTCGTGCGACCGTCAAAGTCGCCGATGCAAAATTTGATTCGGTGGATAGCAAAAGCACCACTACGGCCATGCAGGGTTCCAACATCGAGAGTAATGCCGACGTCACCTTGATTGCGAGCGCAGGCAATGTGAACGTAAAAGGCTCTAACCTCGCCGCTGACACCGATAACAATGCCAGCGGTACCCTCGGCCTAGCAGCGGCAACCGGCGTCAGCATTACCGAAGCCACGGATACCTACGAGTCCGAAACCAAAGAAACCCATGGCTCTGCCGAATTAAGCGTGGTGGTACAACACCAGGCCGTGGAAGTGGTGAAGGCCGCCATCGCGGTGGATAAAGCCAAAGATCAATTAGAGAAAGCCAAAAAAGACTACAAGGGTTACGAGCGTAATCTCGATCAATTAAAAACTCAGCTCACGCAATTGCAAAGCGATTACGACCATAAAGTGCCCGGCGTTCAATACGACGATGTGCTGGAATTGCGCGATATTCTCAAAGATGCGAAAGGCGATAAAGAATGGTATCAAGCGGGTGTTGCTCTTGCGGCAGTTAACCTTGCCACCAGCATTGTCGGTTTGGTGCAACAAATCGCGGCAGCCGTACAAAGTACCGGCACCTACGGCTTTAACGCCGGTGTGCAGCTGGATATCGATGCGACCAAAAGCAAAGCCACGGATACCTCCACGACGGCAGTTGCCTCTAACTTATCAGGCAACAATATCCTGATCCAAACGGGTACGGCCAATGAAGACGGAAGCCTCAATAAAGTAGGTACTGAAACGAATATCCAGGGCAGCCACTTATCCGCGAGCGATAACATCACCATTCAAACCGGTGAGCTGAATATTACGAACAGCAAAGACACCAGTGAACACAAAAACGAAAAAGAGCACGGCCACATCACCGCGCAAATCACGGTGTATGGAGCCAGCGGCGGCGCCAATATCAGCGGTAGTTTTGATCGCAGCAAAAGCAGCGATACCAGCACCACTATCAACAACAGCACCCTCGGTGCCGACAGCATTAACTTGGAAACCACGGGCGATACGAATATTCGCGGCGGCAATGTCCATGCAGATTCTGCCCTCACCGTAGATGTAGGCGGCGACCTGAATGTAGAGTCACAGCAAAACCGCAGCCGCAGTAAAAACACCAGCATGGGGATAAGTGGCGGCGTGGGGCTTGGTGGCAATGGTAAAGCCAATAGCGTTAATGCGGGTGTTAGCGGCAGCAACGGCATGAGCGTCACCAAAACAACGGTGCTCACCAGTCTGACTTCAGGCGGTACGGCGGATATTACCGTGAAGGGTAATACACAAATTACGAGTGCGTTAATT
>JANYIO010000173.1 GCA_025362015.1 Gammaproteobacteria bacterium
AGCGACAGTCTTGTTTTCATTTCCTGAAAAAATTCGTGCGAAATAATCTGACCATCCAAGGTTGCCAGCGCGTAACCTGCACCAAGCGATTCAGTGGCAAAAAGACCAAACCCATGAATCAGACTTGGCCTTATCTCCGTAGGCGCAATATTGTTAATGATGCAATTAAGTTTGATGGCGACATCCGTTTTCAATAAAAAATGGACGATATCCATTAATCAATACCGATAACCGATGTGAAAACGCCGGTAATTAAAAAAATGAAACCTGCCAGTGACATTTCCAGCACAATTGCGCGCGATAATCGTCGGCTCACGCCTTCACGATGCAGATGTGGAACTGTCAGCCATTTATTAATGGCAGCGAGCAGCAACAATGCACAGACAAATAACCCTTTTAACAACAGGCCGCGACCGTAGCCCGAGGCAATCAGCGTGTGGAAATCTTTCACATGAATAATGCCCATAATGACCCCGCAGGCCACAAGTACCCCGACAATCACGACGGCGAGACGGCCAAAAATGTCCATGGAAAGTTGGATTGCAGGAATATCAGTCGTTCGGCTTACCGCCCACAGAGGATAGAGCGAGCCGATCCACAGTGACATGGCGAGAATGTGAAATGAAATGGCGATTTTTCCAACCCAAGCAGCTTCCGCAAAATGACCCACCTGCGAAAACGATCCGATCAAAAACAAGCAACCCAGCACGCTGATTAATAGCGATGCAATAGGTCGCGAGCTTGATGCGCGATGTAGCGACCACCAGGCGCAAACGCCAATTACTGCAAATCCTATTAGCTCAAATAGGAGCGCGTTCCCTACAGAGGTTTTAAGCATAATGGACATCATGTTGGTATCGAAGATGCCCGCAAGCCCTCGATCCACCATTGCACCGACTTGAATGAAGAGGCTATACGTCGCTGCGACGATGCCGGTGAGGCAACCGTAAGCGGTATAGCGAGTAATAGCCGGTGCAACCTCACGATGCCGCGCGAGCAGCACCGAAGAGAACACGCCACCTATGGCGCTGGCCACGCAGGCATAGAGGAGGAATCTGCCCACCAGCGTGAGCAACGACCATAGGCTAATGTCCATTATTTCGCATGTCCTGAATGGTCCATATCCATTCCGCTATGGTCTTTTTCACCTTTCTTCATATCATCCATTTTCATGGCAGGAGCTGGTTTAGCTTCGGCGCCCACCGAAAACGTGAATGCACCTTTCATGTTATGACCGTCTTTACCCATCGATGCCCAGTTAACGGTGTAAAGCCCATTACTCAACGCAGGGAGTGGATACTTGTGCGTCAACTGGGTGTCGTTCGATGCTTTGAAATTGAGTTCAACTGCCTTTCCCTTATCATCGGTAACCGTAAGACCCATCAACATGACGGGTTTTTCATAAGTTAGAACCAGTTCAGGCGGTGACATTTTTACTTGAGAATTTGCAGCTGGAACTGACGTTTCAAGTCCGGCGTGTGCAAGTGCATTGGCTGTAAAACCAACCAGGACGAGCGCTAAAAAAGCATGACGAAGATGTGTAAGTGTACGAGTAACTTTCATAATATTTTTTCCTGTAAAAGTAAGTGAGTCACGTTAAATAATGATGGAGCTAGAACCAAACTCGCAGTCCCACCACCCATTGGGTGTCTTGCACGGCTTCTCCTTTTGCCCTAGCAAAGTCGGCGGTATTGCCAAACTTTTTGTTCCAGTTAACACCGATATAAGGTGCAAACTCGCGCCGAATTTCATAGCGAAGTCGAAGACCAGCCTCTACATCCGATAGTCCAGCTCCAGCACCGGTTTCCACATCGTTTTGCCCGTACAGATTGACTTCAACATTGGGCGCAAGGATGAGTTTCTGGGTGAACAGCAAGTCATACTCCGCCATAAAGCGTGCGGCGGTACGGCCTGAGTCACCCACAAATAAAGCGGTATCAATGTCAAAAAAGTACGGTGCCAAACCTTGTAGGCCAATTACACCCCACGAACGGGTGGGTGCCGGCTTAGTGTCGTGGCGAACCCCGGCCTGGACATCCCAAAATGGCGCGATGGCGGCACTGGCAAGCACCTGCAACTCCGCCGATTCGGTCATGCCGTCACGCCGCTCAATATCGGTTTTTAGCCACAGTTTGTGTTTGTCATGCCCGATCCACGCCTGGCCTTCCAACATGTTGGTGTTAGGTCCATCGGTGTCTCGTACCTCTAACTGATCGATCATGACCCTAGATAACAATGGATCGTCGTCCTCATGGCTATAGGCATTGATACTCAGCATGGTGGAAGGGAGTAACAACATCGCCAGTGCCTGTTTTATTCGGGTATTTTTCATATTCATAGCTCCTATATGACCCTGACTTCGCGCATCATGCCGGGCATGTGATATAGCAAATGGCAGTGATAGGCCCAGCGGCCTTTAGCATCCGCTGTGACGAGATAGCTCACTTTGGAGCCAGGCTGGACGATGATGGTGTGCTTGCGGGGGATGTAATCCGGATCACCAGTTTCGAGTTCACTCCACATGCCGTGAAGGTGAATCGGGTGCGTCATCATGGTGTCGTTGACGAGGATGATGCGGACACGTTCGCCGT
>JANYIO010000189.1 GCA_025362015.1 Gammaproteobacteria bacterium
TTTATAAGCCTGCTTAAAAAAGTGTGACTGCAAATTTAGTATCCAATAATTCAATATATAAAGTTAAGGGTATAGCTATGTCCTACAATTCAAAATCTGTGCGGTATTATGCGTTGGATGCATTGCGTGGATTAACCATCGCCATGATGATTCTTGTCAACACACCCGGTTCATCCGATTTTATTTACGTACCACTCGAACATGCCGATTGGAATGGTTTTACACCGACAGATTTGGTGTTTCCATTTTTTCTCTTTGCGGTCGGATCGGCCATGTTTTTTTCATTCAGCAAAACAGGTTTTGAGTGGAGCAACGCGCAGGGAATAAAAATTTTACGTCGCACCGCAATTATTTTAGTTATCGGATTAATTTTCAACGCGGTGCTTATGAATAATGCGTTGGTAGACATTCGCATTATGGGCGTGTTGCAACGGATTGCTTTAGCTTATGCGATTGCTGCCGCTTTGGTTCTATGTGTTAGTCGGGCTGCTATTTATGCAATAGGGGTCATATTGTTATTGGGTTATTGGGCGCTATTGCAGTTTGCTGGCGGTGCAGATCCTTATGGCCTTGAAAGTAATATAGTGACTCACTTTGATACCTATATATTAGGCGCTAAACATTTATGGACTGGCAAAGGAATTCCATTTGACCCGGAAGGATTGTTGAGCACCCTGCCTTCTATTGTTAACGTTCTCATAGGTTTTGAAATTACACGCTACGTTACTACGCAACAAAATAAATCTCGCACGGTACTAGTGCTCATAGGTATTGGAATTGCGGCGCTTGCCATTGGGTTGCTGTGGAACATCTGGATGCCTATTAATAAATCACTCTGGACAAGTTCCTTTGTTGTCTACACTGCGGGATATTTTGCCATCATATTAGCGCTTTTCATTTGGCTTATTGATGTCAAAGGCTGGGGCTCGCTAGCCAAGCCCTTGTTAATTTATGGCGCTAATCCGCTTTTTATCTATGTGCTGGCCGCGTTCTGGGCGCATGCCTATGGCATGATTCCGGTGACCGGTGAGACAGGCAATCTTTATCAAGCATTATTTCTTATGCTCGCAAAATTTATGGATCCACTGAATGCATCCTTAGCCTTCGCCTTAATACATGTATTTTTCTTTTGGCTAATCAGTTTATTTTTATACAAGAAGAAAATTTTCATAAAAGTGTAGCGTGACGCATATCTCACACCGCATAAAAATTTGTTAACTACAGCAACTAACAGAAGACTATTTAAAAAGGGGATGCATTTGCGTTCCCTTTTTTATGGCAAATAAAACAACCCACTTTAAGTTTTTTACATGGGTCGTTTGGCCACAAAATTATGGCCATTTCTTATTTTGGTGTGAGCTTAGGTAGAGCGAGTTCGAATTTATGATTCTTGTTGTGAGCCGATTTTAATGGGGGTAATTTGAAATTGAGAACTCTATTTCACGGTAAAAAACTTATGAGCGGGGTGCTCGAGAGTTTTCAGATACAAAAAGGTTGTCATGACTAAATAGTTGCATTTGTTCAGGCTAATCACTCAACACAGCACACTTTTTCCATTAATAATGAATAATTTGGAGTTAATAAAATAATGAAGACCAATAAAAAATCAACGCTGAATCAATTCGCCAAACGCGCGTTGGCGAGCGCCGCATTCACTTTCGCAATGTTGAATATGTGCCAGGTTGCCGCAGCAGCAACCATCAACTGGAAAGGCCATGTGTGGGATGTTACTGGCGTCGAACCTATAGGCGCCCCAAGCTCGGGTCAAATTAATGGTGATGCGAGCAACGTTAGTGTGGATGCCAATGGATATTTACATTTAAAAATCACCAAAATCGGTAACGCGTTCACCGGAGCGCAGCTGTTCACTCAAGATAACGTAGGTTTTGGTACTTACAACTTCCAAATTGAAGGCGACCTGACTAACTTCGAAAGAGGCGTTGTCCTGGGCATATTCCCCTACGGCCCGACTGCAGGCATAGGTGTAGATGGTGAGAACGAAATTGATATCGAGTTCTCAAAATGGGATGACCCAAACTCAGGCAATAATGCTGACTTCACCTATTACCCGCCAACAGGACACGGCGATGCAAACTACACACCTTCGTTTGAACACAATTTCTTTGTCAACTTTGGTGGCGCAACGCTTTCAACATCACGCATCGAATGGACTCCTACCAGTATTAGTTCGACAATCATGACGGGGCTTCAGCCGGTAGGAATCCTGGCGAATGTTATTAGCCCGAACGACACTTACACGCCATCAAATCCAACGATCAAGATCCCTCAGGTTGCATTACCAGTGGGGCTTAACCTATGGACTTATGGCACCAAACCAACCAAAGCACTCGACATAGTTATTCGAGACTTTCAGTTCGTGCCTCGCTGCACCGCAAATTGCAGCAGTTCATCGAGCAGCGCTAAGTCTTCAGTGGTGGCTTCAAGCATTAAGGCTTCAATTGCCGCGAGTGTAGCGTCTAGCGTTAAGTCTTCGGTTGCAGCAAGCGTAGCCTCCAGCATCAAATCTTCCTTGGCGGCCTCGAGTATCGCTAGTGGACAACAATGTAATTGGTGGGGAACCATTTATCCAATCTGTAAAACCGTAACAAGTGGTTGGGGCTGGGAAAATAATACTGACTGTGTGAGCGCCTCTACTTGTGCAACTTTATCACCACCTTACGGCATTATTGGTAGTGGCACTTCCTCCGCAAGTGTCGCGGCGAGTAGTGTTGCAGCCAGCAGTGTGGCTTCATCTTCCTCTGGCGTTGATACCAATATTGCACCAACTGGTACCGGTGCTACCTGGTCTAAAAATACTACGGCAACGGCTAACACCAACAAACTCGCTAGTAACGGTGTGATTGATAACAATCTGTCTACCGACGTTGTGGTGAACCCTGCAGGTGAAGGCGGTACAGTGAAATATGAAGCGGCTGGCGTTACCTGGACCTCTGCTAAAACTATCTCCTCAGTTAAATTCATCAACGGTAATTTCACCAATGGCGATGGTATTTTTGGCTCCGGCTTGAGTTTGCAATACACCACTAACGGAACTACCTGGGCTGAATCCGGTTGGACTGTAAACCCGGCTTACCCCTATAGCAGCGCCGCTTCTGGCGTAACTTACACACTCAGCGGTGCTTCTTTGGCCGGCGTTACCGGTGTTCGGGTATCGGGTAGAACCAGTGCTACAGCCTGGTTCTGGAGTGTGAAAGAAGTTCAAGCCGTCGGCCATTAATAGGTTCGCGTGCAGAACAGTGCTGATGAAGAAGGAACTGCTAGTAGGAAGAAAAAGGGGACGCATTTGCGTCCCCTTTTTTATGATATTTATTTAACGTAAACCTTATATGCCCATGGCGCTAATAACAATTCTGTTTCCGGCATGAACTGTACTTTTTCACCTGAACTAAAATCGCGATACCACCCCAGATAGAGCGTATCTTTAAATTTAATTTTTTGTGGTTGATCAGAAAGATTAAATACAGCAAAAACTTTGTCTTTATCATTTTCACGCACAAAACTAAATATTTTTTTCGGCTCGGTGTTCGGCACTTGAACCATGGTGGCGCCCCAGTGGCCATTCCACAACGAGGTATTTTGTTTTTTGAGTGAGAACAATTTTTTATACATAGCGAAATAAGGCGATGCTTGCCATTTGATTGGGTCGCGATCAAAAAAGGCCAAACGCTTTTTATTGCCCGCTTCTTGCCCGTTATAAATTAACGGTATACCTTCGCTGATAACAGAAAAGACAATCGCACTATCCACAGCATTGCCAAAAATTTCAAACTCCGTACCTTCCCACGCATTTTTATCATGATTAGTTGTGTAGAGAAGACGATAGCTATCTTTCGGATAAAATTTTTGATTCCACGCATAGTAACCAAAAAGTGCAGATGCATCGGCTTTACCTTGCGCGATGTTGTGTAAATTATCCCACCATGACCAGGAGTAAGTCGCATCAAACGCGAAGGCATGCATGTCACGACTCTCCCATTCGGCCAACATAAATACCGGCTTTATTGCACGCAATTCTGCAGTGGCGGTTTCCCAAAAATCTTGTGGTACGAAACCTGCTGCATCAGCACGGTAACCATCCACACCAACTTCTTTTACCCAAAATTTCATAGCGCTGGTCATGTATTCGCGCAAACTAACACTGTCGTAATTTAAATCAATAATGTCATCCCAATCAAACCAGGGCGTAGGGTGAACATTACCTTTGTAATCTTTTTCGTACCAATCAGGGTGGTCTTTGCGAATCACGTTATCCCATGCGGTGTGGTTACCTACCCAATCGAGAATAATATGAAAACCTAACTTATGGGCTTCGTTAACAAAATGTTTAAAATCATCGAGCGAACCAAATTCAGGATTCACTGCAAAATAATCCTTCACTGCATAAGGGCTACCCAATGAGCCTTTACGGTTAACTTCGCCAATCGGGTGAATCGGCATTAACCATAAAATATCTACACCCAGATCTTTCAAGCGCGGTAGTTCTTTTTCCGCTGCGCGAAACGTACCCTCTTGCGTAAACTGACGAGTATTAATTTGATAGATGCTGGCGTTTTTAGTCCACTCAGCATGTTGAAATTTAACATATGCTTGCGGTTGATATTTATGCGTAGATTCCGCATGCCGACTTTGCGACAAACTGCAACCTGTGGCAAGCAAAAGACCAACTGCAAATGTGCATATAAGCGAAAGATATCTTGTCATATTTATTATTCGTTAATTGTTGAAAGAAATATCGAAATGCACACTGTCGATAACATTATCAACCCCACACTTTCTCACCAGTGATTGCCCGCACGTTATCGTGAGAAGTTTCAGCAGTAACTGATATTACCGCCAGAAAAGCACTGGCATAAGGCGCTAACAATAATTTGTGTTTGGTTAATACAACATCATCTCCCTCATCGCCATTGAGTAATTGAAGGCTAACTACATTATCCAACGGAATAACAGCCGACGTGGGCGCTAGATTAAAGGCGGCCATAATTGTTTGTTGTTCATAATGACGAACAAACAATAATACATCATCAGGCGCATCTAAAAATGTTATATCACCCCACAACAATGCAGGTTGTTGTTTACGCCATTGCATAAATTTGCGATACGCATTTAACACCGAACTTTTATTATCTTCCTGTACATCAACCGCACAAGAAAAATGTGCAGGCGATACAGGCAACCAAGTTTTAGCAGCGGAAAACCCCGCATTTTTTTCAGCGGCAGCCCATGGCATGGGTGTACGACAACCATCACGGCCTTTAAAGCGCGGCCAAAAAGTGATGCCATAAGGATCTTGTAATTGCTGCTGCTCAATTACCGCTTCCGTCAAACCCAATTCTTCGCCTTGATACGAACACACACTGCCACGTAAGGACATTAACATTCTATTGAGTGTTTTTGCCAAAGCTGGATTGGCATTTTCGCCGCCCCAACGCGACATGACACGCACTACATCGTGATTGCCAATCGACCAGCAAGGCCAACCTTCCGAAAGATTTTTTTCTAACGTTTCTACCGTTTCGCGAATATAAGCGGCCGACAATTTATCAACCAACAACTCAAAACTATAAGCCATATGTAAGCGTGAATTACCTTCGGTGTACTCAGCCATAGTTTTCAATGAATCTTCGGCGGAAATTTCACCGAGCGTAACTGAGCCCGGGTAGCGATCCATTAATGCCCGCAAGGATTCTAAAAACGCAATATTTTCCGGGCGAGTATTGTCATAAATGTGACGCTGAAACGCGTAGGGGTTATCTTCCCTGAAACCGCGGCCCTTGCGCTCTTCAATCGGCTTAAAGGGATTGCTGCGCAACTCTTTATCGTGAAAACAAAAATTAATTGCATCCAATCGCAGGCCATCGACACCGCGTTTTAGCCAGAACTCTACTTCTTGTAAAATTTGCTCGCGCACTGCGGGACAATGGTAATTTAAATCTGGCTGTGATTTTAAAAAATTATGTAAATAATATTGGCAGCGACGCGGTTCCCATTCCCATGCGGAACCGCCAAAAATGGCCAACCAATTATTAGGTGGGCCGCCATCTGCATTTGCATCAGCCCACACATACCAATCTGTTTTAAGATTATCAATTGACTCACGACTTTCAGCAAACCATTGATGCTGATCAGAAGTATGACTTAGCACCTGATCAATAATTATTCTTAAGTTTCGCGCATGCGCCTGCGTAATTAATTCATCAAAATCAGCTAGCGTGCCAAAGATTGGATCTATATCACGGTATTCACTAATGTCGTAGCCAAAATCTTTCATCGGCGAGCGAAAAAAAGGTGAAATCCAAATCGCGTCCACACCCAAGCTAGCAATGTAATCCAGCTTGCTAATAATGCCTGGCAAATCGCCAATGCCATCACCATTGCTGTCCATTAAACTGCGTGGATATACCTGATAAATTACCGCACCGCGCCACCAAAGGGTCTGCTGCATACTCATACCCTCTTACTCACTGCATCATACAAGCTAACGTTAAATACATTATTACTTTCATAACTACCATAGCTACAGCTGCTGTTACAACTATTTTGACCAATAAAATACATAACCCAAATCCAACCCTGAGGAATTATTTTGACGACTTTTGTCTCTATTCACAACATACGCCAGCAAGCTCCGCTCGCCAAGCCTCTACATACGTATGCACAAGGCTAACTGCCTAAAAAGCCTGCAAAAACAAATAGAATACGTATGCAAAATATTTTTCATCGCAACATTTCACCACGCAATGAAGCCCTGTAAACGTTTTCATGTGGTGCAACAAAGAGCATAATATTGCAAGGCAAAATACTGCATACGTATGCAATTAGTATTACAACTGAATACGTATGTAGTGAATTGTTAAGCTGGCCCGCAAGCCTTAGGCTGCACTTTGATAAAAACCAAGACATGAACTCATCCTTTAAAAAGGATTAATAAAGTAGATTTGCAACGCAAGTTAAAATGAGAGAACACCTTACCCAAGCAACAGGTTTTTCTAAGACTATAAAATAAATGTCACATTCCTATAACAATTAAAATGCTAACCGGCTGCAGTTATGACTAAATCTACGCATCAAAAACCTTTATTAAATTTCTGGCAAATTTGGAATATGTGCTTTGGCTTCCTTGGCATTCAATTTGGCTTTGCATTGCAAAATGCAAACATTGGCCGGATCTTTCAAACACTCGGCGCTAAAGTTGACGAGCTACCTATTTTATTTTTAGCTGCGCCGGTAACAGGTTTACTTATGCAACCACTCATTGGTTACATGAGCGATAAAACCTGGACAAGCCTCGGCCGTCGCCGCCCTTATTTTTTAACTGGCGCGATACTCGCAACACTTGCATTATTGATTATGCCGAATTCGAATTTACTCTGGGTTACCGTTATTTTTTTATGGATTCTAAACAGTGCAATTAATATTTCTATGGAGCCCTACCGTTCATTTGTATGCGACATGCTGCCCAACGAGCAACGCACAAAAGGTTTTGCCATGCAGGCATTTTTTATTGGTGTTGGCTCAATAATCGCTTCGGCTTTACCATGGATATTTACCAATTTATTAGGCGTAAGCAACACTGCACCCGCAGGTGAAATACCAAACTCCGTTATTTATTCTTTTTATCTTGGCGGCGGTGCATTTATTGGTGCGGTATTAGTTACAGTGTTTACTACTAAAGAATACTCGCCAGAACAACTAGTCAATTTTGAAGCGGCAGAATTAATAAAAAACAAGGACAATGTTATTGATGTTAAAAAAATATTCTCCACACAAGATTTTATAAAACAGGGAATTATTTGGTTAGTTATTGGTGCGCTCTGCTCACTAGGGATATTTGAGTTTAATTTAACTCATGATCTCTATGTTCTTTCTGGCGGAGTTATTCTGTTTGGCGCGTTACAATTGCTCACTGGCTTTTTACAACATAGGGGCCTCAAAGAAAATGGGCTCTGCGAGGTCATGAATGATTTAATTGGCATGCCTAAAGCAATGCGTCAACTTGCGGTGGTGCAGTTTTTTTCGTGGTTCGCACTTTTCTCCATGTGGATTTACAGCATTAGCGCAGTCACCGAATATCATTATGGCAGCACGGATACCACCTCCACAATTTATAACGAAGGTGCTAACTGGGTAGGTATTTTATTCGCATCTTACAATGCCTTTGCCGCCCTTGCAGCATTTATTATTCCCGTTATCGCACGGAAAACGAATCGCAAAATTGCACATATGATTAATTTATGCATGGGTGGACTGGGGCTCATTTCTTTCTACTTTATTAAAGATCCAAACCTGTTATTGTTCTCGATGATTGGCGTTGGTTTCGCATGGGCATCTATATTATCCATGCCCTACGCAATTCTTGCGGGATCACTTCCCGCAAAAAAAGCGGGTATTTATATGGGGATTTTTAATTTATTTATCACCATCCCACAAATTTTAGCATCCACAATTTTGGGTTTAATGGTGCGGGAATTATTTGCAGGAAAAACAATTCTTGCTTTAGTCTGCGGCGGTGTAGCAATGATTTTAGCGGCGCTGGCAACGCTGCTAGTGGATGACAAAACGGATTAAAAAATTTGTGTATCCCATCTAAAAACATTATGCGTAAAAATCCAATCACAACCTGGGTTTTTACGTTAATGTGGAAACATATTAGAGTGAAAATAAGCTAGCGTGAAAACTTTTTCACTATGGGGTTTGCCCCACAAGAACCTCTTACGATTAATTGTGCCGGCAACAACATAGACTTGGCTGGCTCTCCGTCCACTAGCTTTAACAAGGTTTCGACTAAGAGCTCACCCGCCAATTGCGTATTTTGCTGCACGGTACTTAACGGCGGATGAGTGTAAGATGCCATAGGAATATCATCAAATCCCATCACCGCAATATCCCTTGGGACATCAAGACCTGCCTCTTCCAAGGCTTTACTCGCACCAATAGCAATTAAATCGCTGGCGCCGCAAATGCCATCAAAAGGAATGCGTTTTTGTTGCAGTGTTAAGGTGGCTTTGTAACCCTCTTCTTCTGAGGTTTCTGCATTAACTTGCAAGCGCCCATCAAAGGAAATTTTTGCATCCGCCAAGGCTTGTTTGAAGCCCTGGAAGCGCATTGCAAATTCTGGACTATGCTCGGAAACATCTCCTAAAAATGCAATATTTTTTCGACCTAATTTAATTAAATGCTGTGTCGCCAAATAGGCACCACTAAAATTATCACAGCCAATGGATACGCCGGGCTGCCCGTCCAATACGGGGCCCCAGGTAACAAAATGTGCGCCGACTTCGGTAAGATAAGTTAATTTTTTAACAAAACTTTCGTAATCACCATAGCCCAAAAAAATAATGCCATCGGCGCGATTGGCATCTTCATAATCCGCATGCCAATCTTCAGAAAACTGTTGAAATGAAATTAATAAGTCGTAGCCACGGTTAGCCGTTGCGCGGGTAATACTGGCTAACATAGATAAAAAGAAAGGGTTAATTAAAGAGTCGCCAGTACCTTGATCTTCACACAATAACAGCGCAATTGTTTTTGTTTTTTGCGAGCGCAAATTACGTGCATTTTTATCGACTTTATAGTTTAATTCTTTAGCAATCGCTTGAACTTTTAAACGTGTTTCTTCATTGACTAGCGGACTATCACGCAATGCGCGCGACACAGTGGACTGAGATACACCAGCACGATAAGCAATATCAAATGATGTCGGCTTATCATCTTTCATATGCTATGCCCTCGTAATTGATGATATTTATTATGATTAATTAACTGCCAAAAGATATTACTCCATATCTTAGGTAAAAAATAGTTTTGGGCGTATGCAGGCCCGCAGTGTTATTACACTTCTCTTAGCGCAGCAGCAACCGGCAGGCGTACCGCACGAAAAGCGGGGAAAACACCTCCGACAAAACCAATCACTGCCGCAAAAATAACCCCTTGCACTAACAGCTGCGGCGTTACTGCAAAATCAAACACTACTTGACTAAAGCTGGCAAAATTTAACGTCGATACGGTATAGCCATTAAAGATGACATACACAATCACTGATCCAATAATACCCCCGACAAATGACAACATTAATGATTCCACCAAGGTCGATATAGCAACGGGCAACGCACCAAAACCAATAGCACGCAAGGTAGCAATTTCGCGCGTACGCGTGGAAACCGATGTGTACATAGTATTTATTGCACCAAAAGCTGCACCAATTGCCATTAATATTGCTAGCGGATAACCGACAATCTTTATAAATTTACTGAGCGGTTCTGATTGTGCAGCCAGATATTCCGATTCCAATTTAACATCCAAATTAAATTTAGGATCAGCGGCTATCGCAGCTTTTAACTCTTGAAGTCCGCTAGAAGTCGAAAGCAGTACACGCATAATCTGATAACTATTGCCACGGCGGTAGACTGCTTGCAAAATTTTTGCATCACACCAAAGCTCTGACTCTGCGACTCCGCCGCCCGATTCAAACAAGCCCACAATGCTCCACTCTGTTTGACCTAATTTAATTTTTGACCCAACATCAAGATTCGCAAATTGTTTTTGCGCTCCGCGCCCCACAATTAATTCATTTTTACCGGGCTCAAAATTACGCCCCTGAATAATGTTAAAGGTGCGATGTACTTTAAATGCTTCAGGCTGCACACCGCGCAGGGGCACATTTGCCGAGCTGTTGGTGCTACGCTTTGCAATATCCACCACCACAAATAACTCCGCCGAGGTTATCGCCACTCCGTTATCCTTAGCAACACCAGGCAAGCCTGCAACTAACTGCGTGGTTTCATAAGAAAGGCCGCTACTCATCTCTGACGTAGCGCCGGCACGCATTACAATTGCAGTATCCGACGAGCCTGCACTGCGCATGGTTCGCTCAAACCCTGCGGCCATTGAAAGCACGCTAATAAACACTCCCACCACACAAGCAACTCCAAAAATTGCCACTGCGGAAGTACCCAGGCGCTGCGGAATATTGCGCAAATTCATCATGGTAATAATAAAAATTTGCGTGAGACTGTTAAACAACATAATTATCTTCTCCTCAACGCAGCAACAATATTCAAACGCAACCCTTGAACCGCAGGAATAATTCCAGTAAGAAATCCGAGCAGCAACATTGCAACGACTCCATCCACAAAAATGCCTATTGAAAAAGATAAGCCAGGTAAATTAGCAGCAAATTTATCAGCAAGTGCGGTAATTATTTTAGCCGCAACAATAAGCCCGGCAATACCGCCCAACAGAACTACTACCAAAGATTCCATTAATACCAATAACATAACCGCAATATCGCTAAACCCAAGTGTTTTTAAAATGGCCACCTCAGGAATTCGCTCGCGAAATGATTGCGCCATAGTATTGCCGGCCACCAGTAGCATAGTAAAAAAAACTGCACTTAAAATTAATGTGGTAATTAACCCGATATCCGCAAATTGCTTGGCAAAAGATTTTGCAAAATCTTTTTCACTGCTGGTTTTTGTTTCAGTAAAAGAGTTAGCAAACAACGCATCTACCGCCGCTGCAACTTGTCCCGCTTGCGCAGGATTTTTGACTTTAATAATTAACCAACCTAAGGTTCCTTCACCAAATTGTCGCGCCTTATCAAAATAATCGTAGTGCATTAGCATGCCGCTAGTATCTGCGCGCTTATCTTTGGCATCGTAAATGCCATCAATCACGAATTCCCATGCCGTACTACCATTTTTTTGTGGGAACATACCAATCAACGGAATTCTATTACCCACTTTCCAATTAAATTTTTGCGCTAATGCTCGACCAATAACCACACCCACACGATCATTTTTCCACGCCGTCATTTGCTCCGGCGGCAACTTATACATTTCTTTATAAATATCAAAATAAGTTTCAGCTTCAACGGGAAACTGCGGAAATTGATTTTTTTGTTCTTGATAATAACCACCAAACCAGTTAGCCAAAGTAACTTTATCAACGCCCTCAAGCGCCCTTACTTTACTTAAATAGCTATAAGGTAATGGTTGAATCAAGGTAACTTTATTAATGGTTATTAAGCGATCCTCACCGGCAATCTCAGCGCCGGAATTAAAGGCCACGCTCAAACTTCGCAACAAACCAAACAATAAAAATGCGATCATAATCGAGAGTATTGTTAAGATTGTCCTTACTTTCTTCCGGCCAAGATTTTTTATAATAAAATAGAAGTAGTACATGACTATGCTCCGGCGATTCCCGATTTTTTAGTGCTGCCGTTTGCAGCCATATCATCCTTAATCAAGGCGCCTTTATCCAAATAGATAATTTTTTTGGCGTGATCTGCCGCACGGGGATCGTGTGTAACCATGATTATCGTTTTTTGTTGCTCACGATTTAATTCTTGCATGAGAGCTAAAATTTCATCGGCTGTCGTGCGATCAAGATCGCCCGTAGGCTCATCGCACAATAATAAATTAGGGTCACTAACCAGCGCTCGTGCAATCGCAACACGCTGCTCCTGGCCACCAGACAATTCTCTCGGATAATGTTTGGCGCGATCAGCAAGCCCTACCAGCTCCAATGCAGCAGCAACATGTAATTTTCTTTCCTTACTGGTTAAGTTGGTCAACAACAGCGGCAATTCAACATTTTTTTCAGCCGTTAACACTGGCATTAAATTATAAAATTGAAAAATAAAACCGACATTGCTGGCGCGCCATCGCGTTAATTCTGCAGCAGAAAATTTGTCAATGCGCTGACCATCAATCATTAACTCTCCAGATGTTGGACTATCGAGGCCACCAAGAATATTTAACAACGTCGTTTTGCCAGACCCCGAAGGGCCCATGAGCGCAAGAAAATCGCCGCGTTTGATCGTTAGATTTAGATTGGCTAATACCGGCACGAGATCCTTGCCTTTTTT
This sequence comes from Gammaproteobacteria bacterium, assembly GCA_025362015.1. Classification (GTDB taxonomy): domain Bacteria; phylum Pseudomonadota; class Gammaproteobacteria; order Pseudomonadales; family Cellvibrionaceae; genus Cellvibrio. The sequence continues at coordinate 12,893 of JANYIO010000189.1, forward strand.
ATAGCTCTTGCCAATATTGTTTAATTCTACGAGCACTTCATTATCCATTGCTGAAGTTTGCACCATTGGGGCCTGCGTACTGATAGACATAGATTCTCCTGTGGCAATATAAAACCTAACCGCACATTGCATTCACCGCATACGGAAAGGACTGTTTTTATTCCTGTATTACCTTCATACCTTTTTTCAGCGGCGCAGAAGCATCTACCACAAAATCTTCACCTGCATTTAAGCCTTCAGAAATATAAGCATCACTACCATAACTTGCATTCAGCTTAACTTTGCGCTGCTCAACCACACCATCTTTCACGACAAATACAAATTTGTGCTGCTCTACCGAACGCACCGCCGAGGTTGGCACGCGTATGCCTAATGGCGCTTTAGGCGTTTGTTTTTCCGGTGGTTCCGGATTTAAAAAAGCTACCTTTACACCCATGTCCGGTAAAATACGCGGATCCAAATCCTGAAAAGAAATGCGTACTTTTACGGTTGCTTTTTGACGATCTGCTGTGGGAATAATTGCCGCAACTTTTGCCGGAATTTTCCATTCGGGATATGCTTCTAATACGGCTTCCGCAAGTTGACCGGCATGTACACGCTGAATGTAAGATTCATTGACGTCAACCTCAATTTCTAACGAGCTCATATCCACCAAGGTACAAATGCCGGTACGCGTAAAACCACCGCCTGCAGAATTGGGGGAAATCATTTCGCCCGGCTGTGAATCTTTGCTCACAATAACTCCAGCAAAAGGGGCGCGAATAGTTAAATCATCTACATATTGTTTTTGCTGCGCGAGCATACGTTCATTAACTTCAACCATCTCCTGGCGATTATTCAACTGTGCTTTAAGTGAATCATAATTGGCTTGTATCAAATCAAATGCAGCTTGGCTGACCAATTTCTTTTCAACCATAGACAGGTTGCGCTCAAAATTTAGTTTCGCTTCCACCAGGCGCGCGCGCGTCTCGGCTACTTCTGCTTTTGATGCTTGCACTTCCGACTTTACAACATCAAATGATTTCTTTGCATTCAAATCGTCAAGCCGGGCGAGCACCTGATCTTTTTCAACGGCCACGCCCTCTTCAAACAATACCTCTACAACCTTTCCCGTAACTTTAGACGACACCGTAGCTGAACGGCGCGCTACTACATATCCGGTTGCGTCAAGAACACTCGCAGAGGATGAATCCACCGTTGCCATACGTGCCATTTGAATTTTTACCGGCAGCGGCGCTGGCTCATAAAAAAGCCAAAAACTTATGACAACCGCAAGGAAAACTACGCCAGAGCCTGCAACCCAAAATATCCAGCCCGGCTTTAACGGCGAGGCCTTACGATCAATGCGCAACTGAGACAGAAGTTCATTTTTATTATTCACAAATACCATCCTAACAACTGATATGGGACTAAAACACTAACAGCAATTTGCTGTATGCATACATTACAATGTGCCGCCATTCTAATGCAGTCTGACTCTACACGCATCAAAGATACTCCACCAAAAGCGAACAAGATTTACACAATCAACTCAGAATACCGATCAACGTATCATTTTATCGGTAATGCGAGATGAAATAGATAAAATCTCCAAGGTAAAATTTTCTCAGCTGCGAGCCTTACAATTGGGATTTTATGGTTAAGCTGCACTATCCATCACTTTTTGATACCATTGCATTTTTTCGCTATGCATTGCACACAAAGCGTTTATTGATATTTAGGTACGACTTAGGTAAAGCCTTCCATGAATGAAAAATTATTTATCAAACTACAACATCTGGTGCCGCAACATAAGCTGTCCCGTTTTATCGGTAACATTGCTAACTCGCAAAATACATGGATTAAAAATACCTTTATTAGCTGGTTTATTAAACGTTATCACGTGGACATGTCGCTAGCGGCAGAAGAGAACCCGCGCGCTTACCAATGTTTTAATGATTTTTTTACGCGCGCATTAAAGCCGGGAATTCGCCCGCTTAGCCGCGAACCACATGCCATTGTGTGCCCTGCCGATGGCGCAATCAGTCAGATTGGAAAAATTTCAAAAGGTCGAATATTTCAAGCCAAAGGACAAGATTACACTGCCCACGAATTACTCGGTGGCGACGATGCGTTAGCACAAGAATTTGCCGATGGGGACTTTGCCACTATATATTTAGCCCCCTCTGATTATCACCGGGTACACATGCCCTATGGCGGCAAACTACGCAGCACGATTATGGTACCTGGCGATTTATTTTCAGTGAATACAGTTACCGCTAATAATGTACCCCGTTTATTTGCACGCAATGAGCGCGCAGTAACTATTTTTGATACTGACATAGGCCCTATGGCCGTGGTGTTAGTGGGCGCGATGATAGTAGCGGGAATTGAGACGGTATGGGATGGCCAAATGGCGCCCATTGTCGAGCGCGAAATACAAACATCACTGTATCCTTTCCAAAATATCACGCTCGAAAAAGGTAGCGAAATGGGTCGGTTCAAGTTGGGTTCTACGGTGATTGTTTTATTTGCAAAAAATAAAATAAAATGGGAGCCACAATTTGTAGCCAGCAGCAGCACTCGCGTCGGAGTAAAGCTGGCTGACAAATGTTAATACGTTAGTATTAAGCAAATAAAAATTATTATTTATTGATCTTTTTGCGCATTTTAATATTCAACATTTCTACCGCTAACGAGAAAGCCATTGCAAAATAAATGTAACCTTTTGGTACATGAATTTCACAGCCTTCAGCTAACAACGTAGCGCCAACAATCATTAAGAACGCAAGTGCAAGGACTTTAATTGTCGGTTGCGATTCCACAAAATCGCCAATCGCTTTGGCCGCAAACAACATGACGCCCACCGCCAGAATAATCGCCACCGCCATTAGCGACACTTGACTGACCAAGCCTACCGCGGTGATAACCGAATCTAGCGAAAATACGATGTCCAGAATAGCAATTTGGATAAGCACCATCACTAATCCTGAGCCGCCACCCTTCACATTAACTTCTTCCTCCCCACCTTCCACAACTTTATGAATTTCAATTGTGGCTTTGGCTAACAAAAACAAACCACCGCCAATTAAAATTAAATCTCTTCCCGAAATATCGTGTTCAAAAACAGAAAGAAGCGGGTCTGTTAATTTCATCACCCATGAGAGTGAAAATAACAACGCCAGTCGTGTCAGCATTGCTAAACCCAACCCAGTACTACGTGCAAACGCACGTTGCGGCTCGGGTAAACGTCCGACAAGAATAGATAGAAAAATAATATTATCTATACCTAACACAATTTCTAAAGCTGTCAAGGTTGCCAATGCCACCCAAGCTTCCGGATTTATTAACCATTCAAACATTATTTATTTCTCAAAAAAAATCTAACAAGACATCTACCAATATAGCGTTCTTCGCTTTATTACTGACCTACTCTCGCTTTATTGCTGACCTAGTATTGATCAACACCACACGCTTGCCAATCGCAAATATGAACCAATTAATTGTACCTTGCCCGCCACAAAGATAGACAACTACTTTTGGCTCTCGCTATAAGTTTCATGATAAATATAAATATCGACAATTTTACAACTAATATTTTTGCCAAAAAAAAACCGCCATCAGCAAAGCCAATAGCGGTTTCGAAAACCAGTGTATTGCTGACGCTTCAATTTTCTTAACTTTTTAGTTCACTTAACCCTTTAGCTTACTTAACAGCGCCATAAGTCCTGTTTTTTCATTCCGCAATAGATACTGATCGCGAATAGTTGCAATATCGACATCGTAACTGCCCGGTTCTAAATCACGAGCAATTTCAATTTTTTCTATTTCGTAGCGCGTTTTTTTACCAGAATCAAGCAGCGCTTGTTTGCGCTTATCATCTTCCGACAAATCCATCAAAACATAATCTCGCAACGGCTGTTTGAACGTATCCAATACGACAATGACTTTAGGTTTTAGTCGGCGCTCAAAATTTTGCTCCACGACAACACCCACTTCGCCGGTGCTCAACTCAACCAAAGTACCCGTAGGATAGAGGCCAATAGCGCGAATAAACTCTACAACCAACTCTTCTTGAAATTGAATATTTCGCAATTCATATAGTTTCGCCACTGCTTTTGAAGGTGCAATAGGGTGACGCGACCCGCGCGGATTAGTAACGAAATCGTAGTAGGTTACTATGCCCGCAATTTTACCCAACAAGGGAATTTTATCGCCCACCAAATGCTGCGGATAGCCACTGCCATTAAGGCGCTCACAATGCGTTTTTACAATGCTAATCATGCGCGGTTCGACACCGGGCGTTTTGCGCAGAATGTCTGCACCTAAGTCAACAAAGGTTTCGTACAAAAGTTCTTCTTCAGGACTACGATTGGTATTGGCGATTAACGCGGCATCTAACATTACCTTACCAACATCTTTTAGTAATACAGCCATAGCCAACACATCAAGATCGCGCTTGGGTAAACCAATATGTCGACCAAATAAAATAGCCCATACTGAACAACGTACGGCATGACTGTAGGTATGCTCATCTTTTTCTTGCACCCGCGAGAGCCACGTAAAGGCATCCGGGTTGCGTAAAACGCTGTCAACCATCTCGCTGGCAACTTTTCGCGTCTCTCCTAGCGAAAGATTATCCAGCTGTTGGGTTTCGAGTATGTCAATAATCTCAACTACCGCGCCATAAACTTTTTGATGCAACTGTTTAGCTTTTTTGACTTCTTTCTGCAGAGGCGAGATTTCGCGATAGAGATTGCGCTGAATTTTCAGTGGCGCCAAGGGTTCGAGAATTGTTGTACTTTCATGTTCGCGTCCCGCCGCCTTTACCCGCGAGCCAGCCTTATCAAGTTTTTTAAGGCCGGCGGCAATAGGAGCACGACCTTTTTCAACATCAATATAAACGTGCTTACACAATATTTTAAGTTGATTCACTTCTTGTAAATCACGCAAATAAAAGCCTTGCAAAGGAAAAGGGGTTTGCGACCAAGGACGATCGAGGCCAGACACATACATGCCCAAACTCAATTCATTCACATCAACCTTTACTTGCTTGATCGCCACTAATTTGCCTCACACATTTAATCTTTATGTAAATTTCATCTAATTAAATACAGACGCTGTGAAGAGTGTAGAGAATAATGCACCAACAAACCAGTAGCTATAAGGATGAATATCATTAAGGGACTTTTCTTACGCCCGAAAGGTCGTCGCAAAATCCAAAAGTATAATGCTCGTTTAATCCTTTATTGTCAGGAATGATAGCCACCAGACAACTCATGTACGGCATGTATAAATGCGCCAGCATGCACAGGGTCTACTTCTGGTGTTATACCATGACCCAAATTAAATATATGCCCCGAGCCTTTGCCAAAAGATGCGAGTATAGCTGCAACCTCTGCGCGAATTCGTTCAGGTTTAGCGTAAAGAATTGTGGGATCCATATTGCCTTGCAGGGCAACTTGTTTGCCAACTCGGGCCCGCGCTTGGCCAATGTCAGTTGTCCAATCCAACCCTAACGCTGTAGCACCCGTGTTAGCTAATAACTCCAGCCATTGCCCACCACCTTTGGTGAAGAGGATGACCGGCACCTGACGACCTTGATGTTCACGAATCAAACCAGCAACAATTTTTTGCATGTACTTGAGTGAAAACTCCTGGTAAGCAGAATGCGAAAGCGCACCACCCCAAGTATCGAAAATTTGTACCGCCTGTGCCCCCGCCGTAATTTGCGCATTGAGATAGGCAGTCACAGAATCAGCCAGTACATCCAGCAGCCTATGCATGACTTCGGGCTGGTTATAGAGCATTTCTTTAGCGCGACGAAAATCACGACTTGAACCGCCCTCAATCATATAAGTCGCTAAGGTCCAAGGGCTGCCAGAAAAACCAATTAAAGGCACGCGGCCATTGAGTTCACGATGGATAGTTTTTACCGCATCAATCACATAAGGTAAATCTTGCTCAGGCTTAATCACCAATAGTGCATCAACATCGGCTTCATTGCGCACGGGTTTGCGAAATTTAGGACCCTCACCGGTTTCAAAATACAACCCTAAACCCATAGCATCAGGGATAGTGAGAATATCGGAAAACAGAATTGCCGCATCAAGAGGATAACGCTCTAGTGGCTGCAAAGTCACTTCACAGGCCATTTCAGGATTGGTGCATAAGCCCATAAAATCGCCAGCGCGCTCGCGACTGGCGCGGTACTCAGGCAAATAGCGACCCGCCTGACGCATCATCCATACCGGAGTTACATCGACCGGCTGTTTGAGCAAGGCACGCAGAAAACGGTCGTTTTTTAATTCAATCATTTAAAATTCCTCAAGAACACAGCTTGATTTTGACGTGTTGGATAGCATTAGCCCCGCAGAAGCGGGGCTAATGAAGTCTATTAGGGAATGCCAGCTTTTACCCAGCAAAGTACCACAATCCACGCCAGGTTTTATGCTTACACTTGTAAATAATCCAGTATCCCGTCAGCAGCTTCACGACCTTCCCAAATAGCGGTAACCACCAAGTCGGAACCGCGAACCATATCCCCACCAGCAAACACTTTTGGGTTAGAAGTTTGAAATTTAAACTGTTGCTGTTCAGGTGCAATTACGCCGCCCCAATCATTAGTTTTTACGTCGTGATCAGCAAACCAGGATTGGGGGTTGGGGCGAAAACCGAAGGCAATCAGAACTGTATCTGCAGGTAAAATTTCTTCGCTGCCAGCCACGATTTCAGGACGACTACGACCCTTTTCATCGGGCGGACCCATTTTTGTGGTAACAACCTTCACACCCTCAACCTTGCCATTACCAACAATCGCTACAGGCTGACGGTTATACAAAAACTCCACGCCTTCTTCGCGAGCATTGGATACTTCGCGCTTGGAGCCGGGCATATTTTCTTCATCGCGACGATAAGCGCAAGTCACACTATTGGCGCTTTGGCGAATCGCAGTGCGGTTACAATCCATGGCGGTATCACCACCACCGAGCACCACAACTCTTTTACCTTTAACACTAATAAAATCTTCAGGGCTTTTTTCAAAACCAAGGTTACGATTAACGTTAGCTATCAGGAACGGCAGAGCATCGTAAACACCCGGTAAGTTTTCACCAGGAAAATCGCCTTTCATGTAGGTGTAAGTGCCCATGCCCATAAACACTGCGTCGTAATCGCGCAGTAGTTCGGCCATAGAAATATCTTTACCGATTTCGGTATTCAAGCGGAACTCAATACCCATATCAGTAAAGATTTGACGGCGGCGAGTCATCACTGATTTTTCAAGTTTGAACTCTGGGATACCGAAGGTCAGCAGGCCACCAATTTCAGGATATTTATCAAACACAACAGGCTTAACACCAGCGCGCGCAAGTACGTCGGCGCAGCCGATTCCCGCAGGGCCAGCACCAATAATGGCAACCTTTTTATTAGTCCAAACCACTTTGGACATGTCTGGTTTCCAGCCCATGGCAAACGCGGTGTCAGTAATATATTTTTCGGCATTGCCGATAGTCACTGCACCAAAACCATCATTCAGGGTACATGCACCTTCACACAAGCGATCCTGCGGGCACACGCGACCACACACTTCAGGTAATGAGTTAGTTTGGTGACTCAACTCAGCCGCTTCAAAAATATTGCCCTCGGCAATCAGCTTCAACCAGTTAGGAATGAAATTATGCACTGGACACTTCCATTCACAATAAGGATTGCCACACTCCAGACAGCGATGCGACTGCCCCTCCACCTCTTCTTTGGCGTAAGGCTGATAAATTTCCACAAACTTGTGTCTGCGGGTTTGCATATCTTTCTTGGCGGGATCCTGGCGACCCACTTCCTGAAATTGAAATACATTGTTTAAACGTGCGGCCATATTTATGCCTCTCTGTACTCTCTAGTACTATTTGTGCTTGTTACGCATTAGGGTGCTCTACAGCATGGATTATTCGCCGCGCTGCTTAAAACTTACCAATAGACCACCTAAACTGGCCGCCTTGGGTTTGACTAACCAGAACTTGCCGACATAATCATCAAAATTATCAAGTAAATACTGGCCCCACACACTTTCAGTTTCTTGCGTAAACTCGGTAATCACACTGCGTAGATGATTGCGATGTGCTTCCACTGTTTCGGAGTTAACACGATGAATATCTACTAATTCATGATTGTAGCGATCAACAAAATCACCGGCCTCGTCTAGTACATAAGCGAAGCCACCGGTCATCCCCGCACCGAAGTTAAGACCAACCTGACCAAGCACTGTTACCACGCCGCCGGTCATATATTCGCAGCAGTGGTCACCAGCACCCTCAACCACGACATGAGCACCTGAATTGCGTACGCCACAACGCTCTCCGGCGATACCAGCAGCAAATAACTTACCGCCAGTTGCACCGTACAAACAGGTATTCCCCATTATGCTCGTGACGTTAGATTTAAACTCTGAATTGCGCGGTGGACGCAGTACTAACTTACCGCCAGCCATACCTTTACCAACGTAATCGTTGGCATCGCCTTCCAGATACATATTTAAACCACCCGCATTCCATACACCGAAGCTTTGGCCGCCAATACCATTCAGTTTCAAAGTGATAGGCTTATCTGCCATACCTTGGTTGCCATAGCGTTTGGCGATTTCACCACTGATACGCGCGCCGATTGAGCGGTCACAATTGGTAATAGTAAATTCAAATTCACCGCCGGTTTTGGCTTCGATAGCAGGCAGGAGTATGCGCATAATCGCCTCCGCCGTTTCGCCTTTATCGAACGGGTGATTTTTATCCACACCACATAACTGTGGCTTGGTCGCCAAATAATCATCGCTGTAGATGATGGGACTTAAATCCAACTGCCGCTGCTTGGCAGTTTCTCCCTCAAGGGTTTTTAATAAATCCACACGACCCACTAATTCACCGAGCGAACGCACACCTAAACGCGCCATCCACTCACGAGTTTCTTCTGCGACAAACTTAAAGAAATTCATCGCCATATCAACGGTGCCGACATAGTGCTCTTTACGTAACTTATCTTGCTGGGTAGCAACACCAGTCGCACAGTTATTGAGGTGGCAGATACGTAAGTACTTACATCCCAATGCCACCATGGGGCCGGTACCGAAGCCAAAGCTCTCTGCACCGAGCATTGCAGCCTTCACCACATCCAAACCCGTTTTTAGCCCACCATCGGTTTGCACACGCACCTTGTCGCGCAAATCGTTAGCACGTAAGGTTTGATGAGTTTCCGATAAACCTAGTTCCCATGGTGAACCTGCATACTTAATAGAGCTTAAAGGACTTGCTGCGGTGCCCCCGTCGTAACCGGAAATCGTAATTAAATCGGCATAGGCTTTAGCAACACCAGCCGCGATAGTACCCACTCCTGGTCGGGATACCAGTTTCACGGAAACCAAAGCTGCCGGATTAACTTGTTTTAAGTCATAGATCAGCTGCGCCAAATCTTCAATCGAGTAAATATCGTGATGTGGCGGCGGAGAAATCAGCGTCACTCCAGGAACAGAATAACGCAAACGGGCAATCAGCTCGTTAACTTTGCCGCCCGGTAACTGCCCACCCTCACCAGGTTTAGCGCCTTGGGCGATTTTAATTTGCAGCACTTCGGCGTTAACCAAATATGCAGGTGTTACCCCAAAGCGACCCGATGCAACCTGTTTGATTTTGGAGTTTTTAATCGTGCCGTAACGCACGGGATCCTCACCACCCTCGCCAGAATTAGAACGACCACCTAAGCGGTTCATTGCCTCAGCTAAGGATTCATGCGCTTCAGGCGATAAGGCTCCGAGCGACATACCAGCCGAATCAAACCGTTTAAAAATATTTTCGATGGGCTCTACTTCAGACAAGGGTACAGGCTTGCATAAGTCTTCATTAAGCGCCAATAAATCACGCAACATAGATACAGGGCGCTTGTTAACCAGATCCGCATAGTTACGCCAGAGTGCATAGTTGCCGCTCTGCACCGCTTTTTGCAAGGTTTGCACTACATCCGGATTGAACGCATGATACTCAGAGTTATGCACGTATTTGTACAAGCCACCTTGAACGATGGGCTTACGCTCAACCCAGGCAGTTTCAGCAATAATTTTCTGATCTGCTTCCAACTCTTCAAAGCGCGCACCGCTGATTCGTGAAGGCGTGCTATCGAAACACATATCAGTCACTTCTTCAGCCAAGCCGATAGCCTCAAACAATTGCGCGCCACGGTAAGATGGAACTGTCGATATACCCATTTTGGACAATATCTTGAGCAAGCCCTTGTCTAGCCCCTTACGATAGTTTTTGTAGGCACAGTCGATATTAGTCAGCAACTCACCCGTTTCAACCAAATCGTTCAGGATGTAGTAGCTTAGGAACGGATACACCGCCGTTGCACCATAGGCGATTAAAGCAGCAATTTGATGAGGATCGCGTGCACTACCTGTTTCAACGATGATATTGGCATCACAGCGCAACCCAACATTAGTGAGATGCTGATGCACAGCACCAACTGCCAAGAGCGCTTGAATTGGCAACATGCCTTTTTTCAAGCCATTATCACTCAAGGTCATTAACACTTTGCCGGCTTTAACTGCAGTGGCAACATCTTTACACAAATTAATAAGTGCATGCTTTAAGTCAATGACTGCAGGATCATAATGCAGCGCAAAATATGCAACTTCATAACCTGGACGATTCAAACTCATCAAACCACGAAACTTGGCCGGCGAGAGAATCGGCGAACTCAAAATCACACGGTCAGCATGATCCTCAGTTTCTTCATAAACGGGCAATTCACGCCCCAGGCAAGTCTCCAATGACATCACAATCGCTTCACGCAATGGGTCAATTGGCGGGTTGGTAACCTGCGCAAATTGTTGACGGAAATAATCATAAAGCGAACGTTGCTGACGCGATAATACCGCCATAGGCGTATCGTCACCCATAGAGCCAACGGCTTCTTGAGCACCTTCTGCCAAAGGGCGCAACAACTGATCACGCTCTTCAAAAGAGACCTGATACATCTTCATGTAAGCTTTTAATTCAGTACCAACAATACCGTTTTCTTTAGCGTCAACAGTCAATGTCGATTCAACCCTCAAAGCGCGATCTTTTAGCCATTGCTTATATGGTTGGCTCGCTTTGAGTTGGTTGTCGATATCCTGAGTCTGATGTAATTCGCCTGTTAGCGTATCAATCGACATAATTTGGCCCGGGCCAAGACGCCCTTTAGCCACAACATCTTCCGGCTTGTAGGCATAAACACCCACTTCTGAAGCAACCGTGATGATGTCATCTTTGGTGATGACCCAACGCGATGGGCGTAAACCATTGCGATCAAGCGTACAAACCGCGTACCGCCCATCAGTAATCACCAAGCCAGCCGGACCATCCCAGGGCTCGATATGCATGGAATTGTATTCGTAGAAAGCGCGCAAATCCGGATCCATACTTTCTACGTTCTGCCAGGCAGGCGGAACCAGCATGCGAATTGCACGATGTAAATCCATACCGCCAAGCAGCAGGATTTCGAGCATATTATCGAGACTCGACGAGTCAGAACCAGTGCGGTTAACCAGCGGCGTTACGCTCAGCAAATCAGGCAATAACGGAGTAATAAATTTGGGTGTACGTGCCACAGACCAATTGCGATTGCCCACAACAGTGTTGATTTCGCCATTGTGTGCCAACAAGCGGAAAGGCTGCGCCAAAGACCACTGAGGAGTGGTATTTGTGGAGAAGCGCTGGTGAAATACACAAATAGCGGTTTCAAGGCGAGGATCGTCTAAATCCGCAAAAAATTGCGGTAAATCTACCGGCATCATCAAGCCTTTATAAGACAACACTCCCGTACTTAAACTCGCAATATAAAACGATTTATCACCAGCCAAACGTAATTCAGCTTTGCGCCGCGCCATAAATAACTTGGCATCAACTTGCGCTAGCGGCAAATCATGACTATTGACAAACAAATGACTGAACAATGGCAGAGATCGCATCGCAATCGGGCCAAGACAACTAGGATCTACCGGAACTTCACGCCAACCAGCAACAATTAAACCTTGTGCAGTTAACTCCTCCACCAAAACTGTGCGGGCTTGCTCAGCTAACGCAGGTTCACGGCTCAACATGACCGAACCCACACCATAAATAGCTGTCAGTTCAGCACCACAGGCTTCCTTTGCTACCGCGCGGAGAAAACTATCGGGTTTTTGTAGCAATAAACCACAACCGTCTCCCGTTTTACCGTCCGCAGCAATGCCGCCACGGTGAGTCATGCAAGTCAGCGCTTCGATGGCGGTTTTCAACAGACGATGGCTGGTTTTACCCTTTAAATGGGCGATCAAACCAAAACCACAGTTATCTTTAAACTCGTCTATCCGGTAAAGGCCAGTGGTCATAAGCTGTTTCTCAACTAATCTGCCAACAACATAGTCGGCGTCTCAACAATCAATACTAAGGAATATAATGTTTTCAAACACGCAGGCCATTGTTTTGTATACAAAAGCCACGCCACATTCTACCCCAGACAAAAAAGCCCCTGAGGTCTAGGGGGGGCTGTTGGCAAATGGGCGCAGGATATTACCTGCTTGAGCTATTATTGGCAAGTAAACGAGCAGTTACCTTCTGTGACTTCACGCCATCATGTAACGTTTTGTAAAGCATAAGAACATGTCATTGATAGCCATATAAATTCTCGAAACCATCATAACAATAACCGCTAAGCCTATAAAAATGCTAAAGAATACACATTTAATAGTGTTATCCGACTTATGGCATTACTTTTCCGACAACAAGGCTTTATCATTAGCGCAATATAGGCTAAGTTAAGTATCAGAAATAAGCTAGACTCTAGTAACACCGTGCTTTAATTAACAAAAAAGCATCGTATCCTCCCAACAAACTACCCTATGGAATAACTCTAGGGGAATAACTCTAGGTAAATTTAGGAAGCAATCATGCACACAAAAATAACCTTCAAAATTATTGGCGCAGCTTTTATAAGCTTTATGCTTGCAGCATGCGGCGGCAGCGGCAGCGGCTCGGCGCTGCAAAATGCGATTGACGGCAAGAACAACAGCGCAGCCAACTCAAGTGGCGCTGCCGCAAGCGCAATTGGCTCAGATACGCTGCAATCAATTGAGTTCAAAGATGCAGCACCTACTGTTATCAATCTTAAAGGGACGGGAGGCTCAGAATCTTCATTGATTCGTTTTCGCACATTAGGTCAAACAGGTTTGCCTATAAAGAATGTTACCGTCGACTTCACCCTAAGCTCTACAGTAGGAATGATGCAACTAACCCAAAGCTCAGGCACTAGCGATGAAAATGGATATGTATCTACTAGCGTTATTGCCGGCACAGTTTCAACAAGCATGAAAGTTGTAGCGACTGTTAGAGGCAATTCTGCCATAACCGCTCAGTCTAACGTGCTCGTAATTAGCACCGGCCTTCCTGATCAAAAAAGCATGTCTCTTTCATTAGAAAAATTTAATCCAGCAGGATGGAATCATGACGACATCACTGCATCAGTCAACGTGTTGCTAGCGGATGCCTATAATAATCCCGCTGCTGATGGAACGGCGGTCTACTTTACTACTGAAGGTGGAGCAATAGATGCGAGCTGCACAACTACCAATGGAGGTTGTAAAGTCTTATGGAAAAGCCAAGCCCCCAGAACACCAAGAGAAAGCTCTGAAGCCTACACGGCTTGCGACACAATTCCGAGCGACACAATTGCGAACCAAAAATTACACTACGAGTGCCAAATTTCTAGAATTTTATGCAAGGGTATAACAGACCCACAACTACTGCACGCATGCCAAGCTGAACGCGCAGGCCGGAGCACCATATTAGCCACTGCAGTTGGCAATGAGAGCTTTAAGGATCAAAATGGTAATGGTATTTATGATCCTGGTATAGACTTATTCGCGACTTCTCAAGATAGCAAATGTACACCCAGCGCACCCTACTCATCATATGAGTCATCTGCGTTTGCCTGCGATGACTTACCAGAAGCTTACCTTGATATCAATGAAAATGGAGTTCACGATTCAGGTGAATACTTTCTCAACTTTATAACAGACACAACCAATGATGCTCCAGGAGCAAACAATTACAGCCCCAACAATGGCCTATACAACGGAGCTTTTTGTCAGCCTAGCGATGAACAAAAAGGGCTTTGTTCGCGCGCACCTGTAACCATTCGCAAACAGCATATGGTAATAATGTCCTGCGATGACCCATTGCTTGACAGCAACAACAAGCTACCGCAAGTAGACATCAACCCTAATACAGGTGTAAATATCTATGCCGTTGCAGACTGCAATGGAAATCCATTACCACTGGGAAGCACAATAACTGTTGGCACAAATCCATCAATCACCGTTGGCAATCAGTATTACTATAATATAATAGAGACAGCAGGAGACACCCCAGTCAAATTATCAATTGCTATTGGGGGCGGGACGAAAGACTTAACGCTTTTTACTGCACCTTAATACAACAAACACAAACTCGCTGGCTCTGTGTTTGTTATGGCAGTATTACACTGAAGTCTTTACAAGCGTACGTGGAAGCATTCATCTATCGGCTAATAATGCTGACGAATTTCTCTTTGAATTGTTTTCAAATCCCGAGACCAAGGAGCGGCCTTTCTCTGTGATTCAGGTAACAACTGTGCCGCCACACGCGCACCTGCTGAAGATGGATATCGGCCAGTAATCACTACAAACCAATCCTTCCCTTGACGTGAACTTTTAAATACCAGCAAATCTTTTTTGTTGGGTTGTTCCGTCATATAATCGTGAACCGCTTTTTCTGAACTCAAACCGACTACCTGCAATGTAAATTCCGACTCACTCCAGGATAATATATTTTTTTCTTGTTCGCTGTAACCAGAACCACCAGAAGTATTTTTTATTTTATCCTCACGCGATCTGGCAACTTTAGTCACAACATTTATGGCTGGTTGTGGTGCGTCTAATTTTTTTATTTCTTTTGCTGCCACAATATTATTTGATTGAGCTGGCTTTGTAGACAATTCTAGTTGCACAGCATTTGTCTGCACTAAAGGTACAGTATTTTGTTTCACTATAGGCACTGTTGAAATTTTTTCTTGCACAGGCACACGAGTGCTTTCCATGGATGTCACAGAAGAAGCCATCTCACTGTTAACAGATTTTTCAGCAGGATCCGACCCCAAAGCCTGCACAGAATTCACACCTTCATGCAACATAACCGGCTCTTGTGATGTGCTAGCCACTAGCGGATTAGAGGTTTCTGTAGTTTTACTAGCGGTTGACTCAGTTACTCGCGGCAACTGGGTGACGACTGGGCGCGCCCCCCAATACATATAGCCCATAAATAAAGCGGCTCCCAACACTGAAGCTCCAACAATATAAATTACTGGCGAACCTTTTTTATTACGATCAAAATTTTGGGGCGTTGACACTGAAGCCAAAAGTTTATCTTGTGCATATTCATGCAAGCGCAGCAATTGGCCACGAGATGTTCGCCACCAAGGCTCCACCGTTGGCTCAGTGAAAATTTCCGGGCCAAGATAATCGGCCAGCTCCATACGAAAATTTAGATAATCAACAGTTTCTGACAGAGAAAATTTTTCAAGATGAAAGTCACTTAGCGTCACCTCTGGAATATCCAAATGCTCAAGACGCGGCAATAAATGTGGCTCAGCAAATAGCACCAAATGTACACGAGACTCTGCTCCGGACTGAATCAAACCAATCAACTCGACTAACACCGCATCGGTAAGATGGTGTGCGTTATCAACTATCAACACTGCAAGGCCGTCGTTTTCTGATTGTCGACAGGTAAAATCCGCGAACTCCTGAGCATCAGACAATTCAAATTGTTCAATAATATTTTTGAACAACGAATCAAAACTACTCGTTATTTGCCCCTCTAAAAAACAAATATCATCCGCATCATCCAGCGAATCAATTAGCGCTTGCGCTATGCGGGTTTTACCGACACCGTACTCACCCAGAACAACCAATAAATTATTGCTGAACTGACTTAAGTGCAACAACTGATCAAGAATTTGCCGACGCTGTGCGCCTGTGTATAAAGGAAAATGAGGATCGTCCGCGAATGGATCAACAGATAAACCATACCGCTGGCGATAATCAGACAGCAATTGTGATTCGGCGTGATGCTCATGTGAAAAATTAAAATCCGATTCACTACCATCCACATCACCAGGCTGCAAATTTACTGGCTCAGAAGAAAACGAAGGTTCAGTCCTCATAGCATTATTTTCCTCAACGTAAATTTAACAAGGCTTACGAACGACAGGCAGCAAACGTTTGTGAGAGCAGGTTGGCATCTACATCGCTAGTCACTATAGCTTTGCCCATTTTTTCTAGCAGCACTAAACGCAATCGACCATCCAACACTTTTTTATCGACACCCATTAATTGCATGAATTGCTCCGGCATCATATCGGCAGGCGCCCTTACCGGCAACTTTGCTTTCTGCAACAAGCTGATAATACGCTCAAATTCATTTTTTTGAATATTGCCATTACGCAATGATAAATCAGCAGCCATGACCATCCCCGCTGCAACCGCCTCACCGTGTAGCCAGTTGCCGTAGCCTTGCGCAGTTTCTATCGCATGACCAAAAGTATGGCCAAAATTTAAAATTGCTCGTATGCCCCCTTCATGCTCATCTTGCGCGACAACATTTGCTTTATTTTCGCAGGAACGCAAAACCGCGTAAGCAAGTGCAGTTTCATCGCCAGCCATGAGCAGTTCGATATTTTTTTCGAGCCAAACAAACAAATCATAATCACAAATCAAACCATATTTAATAACTTCAGCCAAGCCTGCAGATAACTCCCTTACAGGTAAAGTTTTTAACAATGTAATATCAGCAACAACCACGCGCGGCTGATAAAAAGCACCAATCATATTTTTGCCTAGCGCATGATTAACTCCGGTCTTACCACCTACCGAAGAGTCAACCATCGAAAGCAACGTTGTAGGAATTTGAATAAAATCTACGCCGCGCTGGTAACAAGCAGCTGCAAAACCGGTCATATCACCAACTACTCCACCGCCGAGGGCAATCAATGTCGTGGTGCGATTGTGCCGTGCGGTTAATAGGCCAGTAAAAATTTCATTTAATGTTTGTAGGTTTTTATGTGCCTCTCCATCTGGCAAAATTACTACATCCACTTGAAAACCAGTTAACGATTTTTTTAATCTTTCTAAGTAAATAGGTGCAACAGTTTCATTCGTTACCACACAAATTTGCTTGGCGCGGATATAGGGATTGTATAACTCGCTTTGGGTAAGAAGATCAGTACCAATAAAAATAGGATAACTACGCTCATCGAGCGCTACTGTTAGCTTATGCATAATATTGCTCTATCAGGGAAAAAGGTGGCATGTCACTTTATCATACCAAACAAGGCATATTTGTCGAATTCACCAATAAACGAATGTTATGCAGCGGCAATTAGCGAGGAGATTTCTTGTGCTACCAGCTTGGGAGAGCGGCGGTCTGTATTGATAATGAAATCTGCCGCCTCACGGTAAAGTGGGTCACGCAAAGCAAGTAAATCTATGATTTTTTGACGCGGATTTTCAACTTGTAATAAAGGACGTTTTTTGTCGCGCGCAGTGCGCTCAACTAACTGCTCAATAGAGGCTGTCAAATAACATACATAACCAGACAACTGCATCACCTGACGATTTTGCGAGCGCAAAATAATGCCACCGCCGGTTGCTATTACCACATTTTGCTCTTGCGATAACTCTGTCAATACAGCTGATTCTCGCTCCCGAAAACCTTCCTCACCTTCCATATCAAATATCCATGGAATATCAGCTCCAGTACGCTCTTCGATTACGCGATCACTATCGCGAAAACCCAAACGAAGTTCGGCCGCGAGAACGCGGCCGATAGTAGACTTGCCAGCCCCCATGGGGCCGACAAGATATATGTTACGTTTCTGCATTAATTCGCTAATTTATCAGTCATGATCTTGGGTGTAACAAATATCAATAATTCAGTTTTGGTTTGCTTGTCAATTGAATGCTTAAATAAACGGCCAAGATAAGGTATATCACCCAACAAAGGAACTTTGATATCACTCTTAAGTGTATCCAAACCAAATACACCACCCAAAACAACTGTTTCACCATTGTTGACTAAAACTTTGGTTTCCAGACGAGTAATATCAATAGTTGGAACGCCTGTTAAGGTTACATCGCCAACAGCATCTTTATTGACTACCAAATCCATAATGACATGGTTATCTGGTGTAATTTGTGGCGTGACTTCCAATTTCAGCACGGCCTCTCTGAAGCTGGTGGTGGTTGCGCCACTAGCAGAAGCCTCCTGATAGGCAATTTCCTTACCCGACTTTATGAATGCCTTTTGCTTATCACTTGTGATCACTTTAGGTTGCGCAACTACTTCTGCATAACCTGAGTTTTCCAGTGCAGATAATTCCATATCCAGGAAAGCATTATCCGTAAGTATGCCAAAAGCTAAACTACCAGCAGGTTTATCGACCGATAAATGTACAATATTATCTTGCCCCAAATTTGTTTTACCTTTTCCCGTTAAGAAATCAAAAGGTGTACCAGGATCACTACTCAAGCCTTTAGCAGTACCGGCACCTTCCTTTAATGAGCCCGCAGAAAGCCCGTAAGAAATACCACCCCACTGGATACCCAATTCACGGCGGAAATCTGTGTTGGCAATAACAATGCGCGCCTCAATCATAACTTGACGAACTGGAATATCGATTTGTTCAACTAGTTTTTTGAATGCTTCAATTCGCTCTGCAGTATCCGTTACTATGATGGAGTTAGTACGTTCATCGACAATAGCCTGACCACGTGCAGAAAGAACACTCCCAGTAGACTTGCTGCCGCCTTCGCCGCCGTTGCTTCCGCCCCCACCGCCACCAGCATCACCTTTAAACAATTCAAACATTTCTTTAGCATTAGCATAACGCACACGCAAATACTCTGTACGCAGTGGCGCCAGCTCTTCCAATTGTTTCTTAGTAGATAACTCTTGACGCTCGCGCTCAGCAATTTCAGCTGCAGGAGCAATCATTAACACATTACCATCTTGACGCTTATCCAAGCCTTTAGTTTTTAACACCAATGCTAAGGCTTGGTCCCAAGGAACATTTTCCAAGCGCAAGGTTATGCGACCGGTTACAGTATCGCTTGCAACAAGATTTAAGTTAGTAAAGTCAGCGATAATTTGTAAAACCGCACGCACTTCAATATCTTGAAAATTGAATGAAAGCTTATCGCCACTAAACTGAAAGTCTTTTTTCTTCTCGCGCTTTTCTTCAGCAGTCAGTGGCTTAACACTAACAACATATTCATTGTCAGTTTGATACGCCATATAGTCAAACTCGCCGCTTGCAGAAATATTTAAAACAGAATTACCACCATCTTGAGTCGCATTGACCAAGGTTACTGGCGTCGCAAAATCGACAACATCCAATCGACGGCGTAAATCCGTAGGCAAAGCAACATTTTTAAAGGAAAGTTTCACACCTGTCCCAGTGCCAACTAAATCAGCAGTGACATGCGAATCGGACAAAGTAACGACAACTCTACCTTCACCCGTTTGGCCACGACGAAAATCAATATTAGTGATGGATTGCTGAGCATTAGCACCCGTAATAACCCCAATCGTTTTGGCGGTAGTTTTATTACTGGGGACATCAATATTTTTTGAAGTAGCTACTTTATTGATAGCATCACTTCCTTGATTGGCACCAACCTCAACAATAAAACTATTTCCTTCTCTGCGAGAAGAGTAAGCCGTTAGTTGGTCAAGATTTACAATAACACGCGTCCGTCCGTCCGTCGTCAACACCATGGCACTTTGACCATTTTCAAACGACAAAGGAAAACGACGCTCTTTAAGGGAGCTCACGACATCCGGAAAATCGAGCACAATACGCGCAGGCTTTTCAATGGTATAACCCTTAGGCTCCGGTGGCGCATCACTAAATGCCATCCGAACTTCAAAGCGTTCGCCAGGCAACTCCGCAAATTTAATATCGTTTAATGTGCTACCCAAAGATAGGGATGACATAAAGCAAATTATTAATACAATTTTATTTCGCATACATAACCCCAATGAGAACAGAATACGCATAACCGCTTATTCCTTTTCTTCTAATTTAATAATTCTGGGACGTTCGACCCAACCACTAGAACCGTCCGCAACAATTTCCATTACTTCAATCTGAGCTTTCTCAGTAGCAACAATTTTTCCGTAATTCTTGCCCATATAATTACCTATAGTCACAGCAGTCACTTTCCCCCCGTCATCAATTAACGACCAGAGGCGCCCATTTTTAGCTAAAGTTCCAACCATTTTTAAACTGGCAATATTAAAAGTTTCGAGATATTCATGCTCACGATTCATATCTGGCTCAACCGTCCGACCACCTTTCGACACACTATCAATCGGAGTAGGACGTTCGAAAGGACTACGCAATGTCATCGCCGCATAAGCAAACGGCTGATAGGGTTTAAACGCTGGCAAGGGATCAATTTGCCCCTGCGGACGACGCCTGGCTTCGTCCATAAAGTCAGTCAAATCTTTTTGCTCTGAAGATGAACTACAACCAGACACCATCAACACAAACAATGTAATTTCCGCAAGTAACAGGATTCGTTTCATCATTCCTGCTCCGGTGTTTTGTAGCGATAAGTTTTAGCAGAAATCTGCATATTTAATACATTAGAGTCTTTCTTTTTGGTAATGGTGTAATCGTGCAACGTTACAATCCGCGGCATACCCGCGACACCACTTACAAACCCACCTATATCGTGATAGCCACCATCGACATTAATTTTAATGGGTACTTCTATGTAATATTCAGCCACTTTTTCTTGTTCAATAGTAACGCCGTTAATAGTTAAACCACTTTCTGTACCGCGGGCGCCTATATCTTCCAGCAACCCTGGGACTTCAGTTTTTGATGGCAACCGCGATAATAGCGACGTAAAAGTGGTATTCATTTCTTCCATTTGTGCCCGATAGGCTTCCAAATTTGCAGATTCAAAACTTTTGGTTTTAAAAGTTTCTTTAAGCGTTACTTCCTTAGCCTGTTCGGTAGCCAAAGTCTGGTTGAGGTCATTGATTTTGACGTAGTACGTAAGACAAAACACCATCACAACCAAAATAATAATTACAATTATTTTTGCCGGTAATGGCCACACACCAATCTTATCAAAGTCAATGTTATTAACATCGAAGTTCTTAAGTTGATCTACCGCATCATTAAAAGCCATTGTTATTTGTCCCCTGCTTTTTTATTTTTTGAAGACATGACAGTTGCCTTTTTTGCTGCATCAGCATCTTGGGCCGCCTGACCTACCTCACCAGGAACGGAGGTATGGACCGTCATCTTAAAAGAATTCGCCTGCTCTCCTTCTTTTGGAGCGGCAGTAACTGATGTTAAATTAGCAGAAGCAAACCAGTCAGAATCTTCTAAATTACGCATAAGACTTGCAACGCGATTATAGGATTCAGCAATGCCTTCTATGCTCACTACATCTCCCACACGAGAAAGCGAAGTTATATACAGGCCATCGGGAATAGCGTGCGCAAAATCATCGAAATAACGTACGATTAGCGGCCG
>JANYIO010000232.1 GCA_025362015.1 Gammaproteobacteria bacterium
GTGGGTGGTGGGTACCGCTGAGCCTGTACTGCTGCCGCCACAGCCTGTTAAGAATGTTGCCAAGCAGGCAAGGCCTATTAAATAACAAGATTTTTTTTGCATTATGCAAACTCCTAAATTGATAAAATATCATTGACCGAGTTATTGGCGGCCTTCACTACAGCTGAGAGCGACTTCAAAAAACTCATGAATTAAACAATAGTTGTTAATTGCTGAGATGCAATAACGAAAAAAATCAAGAATGTAAAAGTGAAAGTTTTTATGAAGGAATATTGAAGATGTTGATATTGCCAGCGTGTTTGATAAAATATTTTTCACTAAACAAATTAAAAAATACGTTTTTGGCAATAACAAATAGCAGGTTTTTATATTGATAGAGTTACAAATAGGAATTTTGGCGTTTTATAGTATGAAGAGTGTTAGTTCTTTGGCGCGCAGCACCTTATTAGTATAAAAAATGAATAATTAGAATATTACATAATAAATAGAAAATTTAATCTTACAGGGCGCAGATTTTATCTTGCAATATAAATGTGGGATAAAAAGTTACAAATAGCACTTAAATGGAGCTGTCAGAACAATGGCGGTTCAAGGCTTGTGCAGCTTTGGAGCCTGTGGTTTTGCCAAGAGTTTGACAAATATTGTTGCCGGCAATGATTAATTTTTGTAAATTTACTCCATGTTCAATACCCAAACCATTTAATAAGTACACTAAATCTTCCGTGGCTACATTACCGCTTGCCCCTGCAGCATATGGGCAGCCACCTAAGCCTGCAACAGAGCTATCCACAACACTCACGCCCATTTCCAATGCGGCATAAATATTGGTAAGTGCCTGGCCATAAGTGTCGTGCATGTGTACGGCGAGTTTTTCTAGCGGAATATCTTGTGCGAGAGTTTCAACTAAATTTTTTACCGGTCCTGCTGTGCCCACTCCAATAGTATCGCCTAAAGAAATTTCGTAGCAGCCCATCGCCAATAATTCCTTGGCAATAGTTGCAACAGTTTTTACATTCACTGCGCCAGAATAAGGACAACAGACTACGCAGGAAATATAGCCTCGCACTGGAATTTTTTGTGTTTGTGCGGCAGCCATTAAAATTTCAAAGCGCTGTAAACTTTCGTTAATGCTGCAGTTAATATTTTTTTGGCTGAAGGCTTCAGATGCTGCGGCAAAAATAGCAACTTCATTAGCGCTTACAGAGATGGCTTTTTCATAACCTTGTAAATTTGGAATGAGCGCCGCGTAAGTCACATGGGGTTTACGTGAAATGCCGGTAAATACTTCCGCACTATCCGCCATTTGCGGCACCCATTTTGGGTTAACAAAACTTCCCGCTTCAATGTACGTTAAGCCTGCATCGACCAGCTGTTCAATTAATAAAATTTTTGCCGCAGTAGGAATAACTCGCTTTTCGTTTTGCAAACCATCGCGCGGGCCAACTTCAACTATGCGAACTTTTTTAGGTAAGGTCATAAGCGTGCCTTTAATCCTCGCCCCAACGCGGCAATAAATCTTGTTCAATGCCGAGCTGATCTAAAATACGCGCCACAATAAAATCAATTAGCTCCTGGATCGTTTGCGGTTGCATATAAAAGCCGGGGCTGGCGGGAATTATCACCGCGCCGAGCTGTGTAAGCTTCAGCATATTTTCCAAATGAATCGCCGAGTAGGGCGCTTCACGCGGTACGAAAATTAATTGGCGTCGCTCTTTTAAAGCAACATCTGCCGCGCGCTCAATTAAATTATTACTTGCACCGTGCGCAATCGCAGAAAGTGTGCCACCACTCGCAGGGCAAATTACCATTGAGCTTGGTGAGCTGGAACCCGAAGCTACCGGAGAAAACCAATCGTCTTTCGCCAGCAACTGCAATTGGTCTTCATCTGCCTCAAACATCTCACTCAAAAATGCTTCTTGTTCTGCAAGTGTTTCCGGTAGTTCCAAATCTGTTTCAGTACGAATGACTACTTCGGCAGCGCTGGATAACAACAAATACACTTTGCAATTTGCAGCCAGCAAGCATTGTAATAAACGTAGACCATATTGCGCGCCAGACGCGCCGGTCATGGCTAGGGTAATTGAGCGTTGGTTGGTCATGTCTCTGTCCTCGATTTTTTACAGTGCATGCTTTTTCAGTTGCGCAATCAACTTCTGATGCACGCCACCAAAGCCACCATTACTCATAATCACGATATGTGTATTCGTTTCGCAAAGTGAAATTGCGCAGTGAATTAGCTCGTCGAGGTCGCGTAATAATTTTGCGGGTACTGGGCTTTTGTTAACGACTTCATCCATTGCCCAATCAGCGTTGGCGGGTTGATACCAGAGCACATCGTCGGCATCGGTACAGCTTTGATTGAGTGCATCTTTATGTACGCCCATGCGCATGGTGTTTGAGCGTGGTTCGATGATGGCAATGATTTTTTCGCTGCCGACTTTTGCGCGTAAGCCAGCGAGGGTGGTTTTGATTGCGGTGGGGTGATGGGCAAAATCATCGTAAACTTTTACGCTGTGTACTTCTGCCAGGCATTCCATACGACGTTTTACACCAGCAAATTGTGCGAGTGCCTGAGCGCTAACTTCTGGTGTTACGCCAACGTGACGTGCAGCAATCATTGCGGCTAAGCCATTATTCACATTATGTAAGCCGGTTTGTTGCCAATTGATCTGCGCAATTTTTTTGCCTTCGTGCAACACAATAAACTCGGAACCATCAGCTGTGATTAATTGTGCTTGCCATTCGCTTGTACTTTTATCATCGGCAGTCTCCGTGCCAATCGTTGCATGTGGTGCTATGGAGAATTGTTGTTGTGGTGTCCAACATCCCGTGGCTATTACTTCTGCGATGGCTTTGTCATTGCCTGGTGAAATAATGAGGCCATTATTAGGAATGGTGCGCACCAAATGATGAAATTGTTTTTGAATGGCAGCAAGGTCAGGAAAAATATCGGCGTGGTCAAATTCCAGATTGTTTAAAATTACCGTGCGCGCATTGTAGTGAACAAATTTAGAGCGCTTGTCGAAAAAAGCACTGTCGTATTCATCCGCTTCCACCACAAAAAATGGTGTCGAGCCAAGGCGTGCTGAAGTTGGGAAATTGTTAGTTACGCCGCCAATTAAATAACCTGGGGCCATGCCTGCGTATTCTAAAATCCACGTCAGCATTGAGCTGGTGGTGGTTTTGCCATGTGTACCTGCAACTGCCAATACCCATTTACCTTGTAGGACATGATCGCGCAGCCATTGCGGGCCCGAAGTGTAAGCAATACCTTGGTTAAGCACATATTCTATAGCGGGGTTGCCACGGCTCATGGCATTGCCGATAACTACTAAATCGGGCGTTGGTTGCAGATGTGCGGGATCAAAACCTTGCATGAGTTCTATGCCCGCTTGTTCTAACTGGGTGCTCATGGGTGGGTAAACGTTGGTGTCGCTACCAGTCACTCGATAGCCTAAATCTTTTGCAAGTTGCGCGAGGCTGCCCATAAATGTGCCGCAAACGCCGAGGATATGAATATGTTTTTGAGCGGAATTATGCATGGTAAAACTCGTGTCGCTTTTGAATAACGCGAGCTTACCATGAAGTAATGTTTGACAGAAATTCTGTTGTGGGATCGCAGTAAAGTTTATACCTTGTCAGCAACCCTATTAGCTAACAAATAACGCGCACGTTTAGCTGCTTTCATTTGCGTTAAATCGCCCACGAAAAGGCCGTCTACACAATTGCCGAATTCAGTGTCAACGCTAAAAGCCAGAGCCTGGTAGCCACCCTCTTCATAAAGCCCTGCGTATTGTTTAAAGAGTACGGGAATTTTACAATCTAGCTTGATAAATTCTTGCTGAATGAATTCAAAGCCTTCAGTGCGAGTGAGTTTGGCAAAGGTGCGTTGCAATTCTATTAGAGCATTTTCTTCAATTTCGTGGGGATGTTTTCCATCTGCCATTGAATCCGTATTGCGATAATAGCGTTCGTAATAAAATACTAATAAATCACGCAGTGATTTTGGGTATTGCGCACTCATGCTTACGGGGCCAAGTACAAAACGAATCTCTGGATGATGTTGCAAATAAGCACCTAAACCTTGCCACAAATAATCCAAACTTGCTTTGCCCCAATAGTTGGGATGAACAAAGCTGCGACCTAATTCTAAGGCTTGTTCTAACATGGGTAATGCTTCAGGTTGGAAGTCAAACAAGTCGGCAGTGTATAAACCCTTAACGCCTTTTTTTTGCAAAATACTATTTACTTCACCTAAACGATAAGCCCCAGCGATGGTCAGTTTATCTTCATCCCACAAAATTAAATGGCGATAGTAATGATCAAATTTATCGAGATCGCGACGGCTGCCAGTGCCTTCGCCGACTTTGCGAAAAGTTTGTTCGCGCAAGCGGCCAATTTCGCGCAGCACGGTTGGATGTTCTTGATAGCTGCACAAATAAATACAGTGATTGTCACGTGTGCTGCCAAGCAGTTGTGCAGTTTTTAGTTCCTGTTTTATGGCGCTGCTATCTTCCGGGTGGGCGATTGTTTTTTCGGTAACAAAAATGGATTTTTTGCCATTGCCAATTTTGTAAAGGTGTTTTTTTAAACGTTTAATTAATGGCTTGTCGGCAAGCTGATTGGATTCCAGTGCGTGATGTGGAATCACTTCGCCAACTCGGAACTTTATTTCCGCAGAATGTTTGTTAAACATTTCATGTGCGAGCAATGCGGTGGCGAGCGGTTTAAAAATAATTGAAGCGCTGTAAAATAAAAAAGAATTCTTGGCAGAAACAAATATGGGTAATAGTGGCGCTTTGGCTTTGCGTGCGAAATGTAAAAAACCTGCTTGCCATTTTCCATCGCGAATGCCTTGTGGGCTAGCGCGTGAGACTTCCCCTGCAGGAAAAATAATAATCGCTTGTTCGCTTTCTAATGCCGCTAGAATATTTTTATAACTTTGTTTGTAAGCGCTACGAGTCATGTTGTCGAGCGGTAATAATAAGTCGTGTAGCGGTGCGAATGCCATGAGTAAATCATTGGCGATAATTTTTACGTCGCGGCGTACTTCGCTGACTAAACGCAAAAGTGCTAAGCCATCGAGCGAGCCAATGGGATGGTTGGCAATAATAATCAGGCGGCCTTGCGCGGGAATATTGCTGCGTTCGCGCTGAGAAATACTGTAACTGAAATTAAAATAATCAAAAATTCGATCGATAAAATCAATGCCGGTAACACCTTGGTGCTCATGCAGGAAAGCATTGATTTCTTGCTCGCGAGTTAACTTGCGCAAAATGGATAGGGTTGAGTTGCGAATGATGGGCGCTTGCGTCGCAAAGCCAGGAAATTTGTTGACAACAGACTGTTCAATATTAAGCATAGTTATAGCCTTGAGGTTGCTTTCCCTTAAGGCTATGACTATTTGATGACAGGGGTGTGATGCTGATGTTACAAAATGGTGACACATAAGTTTGCTGGGTTAGTGTCGTTTTGTATTTCTAGTGCAGCAGTAGTTGTTCTTCCTGTTTGGCAATGTGTTCACTATACGGCGATTTAATCTGAATAAGTTTTCCTTGCTTTGTATCGAATTCAGCGTGTTCTTGTAGTGTACTGTCCAGCAAACTAACGCTGATAAATATTTCATTTTTAACTGGGTTGAGAGGGTTGTTGAATTGCACCACAAAATCGTTTAACAGACCTTGTTTTGCTTCTTGCTCTAGCGGCTTGCTAGTTGGCTCTCCCGTTAAGGTTTCTGTTGTGTGGTCTGTATTTTTAATCGTAGGCAATGGGACAGCTGCGAGCGGTTGAATGCATGCCGCTAACTGTAGGCGTGGGCTAGGGTTGCGTGCGGTCATATTCATTAAGATTTTTGCGCAGCAGAGTGCGCGAAAAGTGCAATCGTGAAATTCTTCGCCAACGAAATCAATCATTAAAATATCGCCCGCTAATAATTGGCGCTTACCGTTGTAAAGGCTGAGTAATATGTGCAATTGTTTTTCAAAACGATTTAAAACAACACCAAAGCCTTCACTGTTAAGTTGTTGGTAAAGTTTGTTGATGTTGATGATCTGAATGCTAAGACGTACTGCGAGCTGTAATGGTGTTGTCTTGGGTTCGCTATCAGATTCTCTATCAGATTGGGCATCAGTTACTATTTCAATAAACGCTTCAGGAATTGTCGGCAACTTTTCTACGACGGCGGTCACAATAGCGTTGGCGGTAGGAAATTTGTCGCGTAGTGAGGACCACCATTGGCGGTAAATAGAGCGCCAGATAATTAACAATGCGCTAGCAACAGCAAGCGTCCAATAGAGTAAAAATAATGCATCCTGTGCTGTATAGCGTGGTACTTCAAGCGTTACTTCCAGATAGCCTACGACATTATTGTGCAGTGCAACAGGGGCGGTAAAATGGTAGCGTTTGCCCTGTGAATTTTGTTTGGGTTTGTAACCACTTTGTACGAGTAATTTATTGTCTACGTTATGCAGCGTAGTGCCTATGACATTGGGATACTGGGCGACATCTTGCAGGATGGCTTGCAGGCTGACCATGTCCTGTGTGAGCGTGGCATCCACGGCTTGTCGTGCGCTGCTGGCAGCAAGCATTTGGCCATAGCGTTCTATATTGACTTGTTGATTTTTATCGCTGTTATAAATGTAAAAAAAAGCGCCTAAAAACCCCAATACCAAGAGCAGAACAGTGCATAAGCTAAGTTGGGGGTAACGGCGGTAATGTGTAAAAAGTGACATGTGTTTCTCAATCAGTCTAATTTATTGGTGTCATCCGTGAAGCAATAACAAAGGCGTTAGCTTGGCAATGAATATCCATGGACATGCTTTGGCGCGTATTCTAACGTAATTTGATCTGCTGCTGTATGCTGCTCATGTTTTTTAGCTTTGCGATGCTGAGCTTCGCGAGATTAGCTTAACGAGATTTAGCTTAAATAGTCTAGCGCAATTAATTACGCTAGACTGCAGCCCTTTCGCTTTATAGAATGCTGCGCTTTCGCATTATAGAATATTGCCCTTTTGCTTTATACGCTGCGCGTTCTTCGTTGAGCTTGGGGCAGTATCACAGAGGCTGTGGAGTTATAGTGAATAGTATTTTGTTAATTAACGCCTCGGGCGTGGATAAGCCGGGCATTACGCGGGCCATTACCAAAGTGTTGACGCAGTATCAGGCAACTATTCTTGATATTGGTCAGGCAGTTATTCATGACACCCTTGCTCTTGGGATTCTCGTTGAGGTTAGTTTAGGCGATACGCAAAAAGTCGCACTCGAAGCAGAAATTCAGCAGCGCACTACGCCTTTAGGTATTCACGTGCGTTTTCAAAATATCACTCATGAACAATATGTACATTGGGTAGAGCAGCAGGGTAAAGCGCGTTATATAGTCACTCTACTGGCGCGTCAGGTGACTGCGGAACACATTGCTGAACTCACGGTCATTACTTCAAAACACGGTTTGAATATCGACAGCATTAACCGTCTCTCTGGCCGTACTTCACTCGATGTTCTTCAGGGCAATGCGGACAATCTCAGTAATGCTTGCGTAGAATTTTCAGCGCGCGGCACGCCGGATAATATTGCAGCATTGCGTTCTGAGTTTATGGAATTATCGGGGCGGATGAATATTGATATCGCTTTTCAGCGTGATTCTGTGTATCGCCGCAATCGCAGGTTGGTGTGTTTTGATATGGATTCCACCTTGATTGAAGCAGAAGTGATTGATGAGTTAGCAAAAGCTGCTGGTGTGGGGGAACAAGTCGCAGCAATTACTGAAGCGGCTATGCGTGGCGAATTGGATTTTAAGCAAAGTTTTGTACGCCGTGTGGCGCTATTGAAAGGTCTGGATGAATCTGTACTTGCCGGTATTGCAGAAAACTTGCGCTTGACAGAAGGCGCTGAGAAATTAATTTTTTCGCTTAAAAAATTGGGTTATAAAACGGCGATTTTATCGGGCGGCTTTAATTATTTTGGTCGTTATCTGCAAGCTAAATTGGGTATTGATTACGTCTATGCCAACGAATTAGATATTGTTGACGGTAAAGTAACCGGCAATGTAGTAGGCACTGTGGTTGATGGCCAACGCAAAGCGGAATTGCTCGCAATGCTTGCGCAGCAAGAAGGTATTGCCTTGGAGCAAGTGATTGCGGTGGGTGACGGCGCTAATGATTTACCGATGTTAAGTGTGGCGGGTTTAGGCGTAGCGTTTAGAGCGAAACCTTTGGTGAAGGCATCTGCAGAACATGCAATATCAACTTTGGGGCTGGATGCGATTTTATATTTGTTGGGCTTTAGAGAGCGCGATAAATTATTGTGATTTTTTGATTGCACAATACAAACCAAATAAGCAAACCAATAAAAAAGCCGGGCATATAACCCGGCTTTTTTGTGGATGTTAATAAATCATTAAGTTTCCATGTTGAAGTCGTAATTTAAATTTTGGCTAGGTTCTTGTAAATAATGTCCTTGAATATAATGCGCGCCGGCTTGCCACAGTGTTGAAAGGACACTGGCATTTTCCACAAATGGCACAATGGTAATTTTGTTTTCGGCGTGGAGCTGCTCAATTAAATGAATTAAAGCTGCGGAACTTTCATTTTTATGTTGAATGTCTGTGGTAAACGAGCCATCAATTTTAATGAGCGTTACCGGTACGTGTTTAAGCACGTTGAATGGCGTGAGAGAGCAACCAAAATTGGTAATGGAGAAATGTGTGTTTAGTTTTTGTAGGCCTTGCGAGAAATTTTTGGCTGCATTTAAGTGATTAGTAACATCGACTTCATCAGCTTGGAAAGTGATAGCGTCGGGCGCTAATTTCGCGGCTTTAAAGGCAACGGCCAACCATGGCACAAGAGTTTCATCGCAGAGTGACTGGCGACCAAGATTTACAATTAATTTTGTTTTGTTGCCTTTGCTGCGATGTTGCGACAGCATTTTTATGGATTCTAAAATAGCCCAACGATCGACTTTAATGCTAGCGTTTATTTTGCTTGCTGATTCGAGGAAGTTGTTGGGCGATATGTCTTCACCTTTTTCGTTGATCATACGCAAATAAACTTCGTAATATTCTTCTTCTGATCCGCGCAGGCTAATAATGGGTTGAAATAGTAAACGGAATTTATCGTTGTCGAGTGCAAACTGCACTTCGGTAGCGAGGTCGCGTGCTGCTGGAGCGGCAGCCTCTGGTTCAAATAGAAATGCAGCATTGCCTTTTTGGGTGCGTACTTTTTCCATGGCTAAGCGTGCTTGCTCAACCACTGTACCCGCTTTTGTAGACGTTTCATTGACAATCGATATGCCAATGCTGCAGGTTAGCTGCAAGGTTTTTCCGTCAACATCGATGATGTGTTGTTCAAGTGCCTTACACAATTGTTGTGCGCGATTTACGGCAGCATCAGCTTTGATGTTGGGGATTAATAACGTAAAACAGGAATCACCAAAACGCGATAAAACATCAGTGGGATTTATTTTTCCACGCAAGAGCGCAGAAATATCACTGAGTACCAAGTCTGAACCCGCCACCCCAAATGCCTTGGGTACGCGTTCAGAAAAGCTATCTAATTCTATATAAAGCAAGCTGAGTGATTGCTGTCCTTCAATGCGATCAATAGTACTTTCCAGCAGTTGCAGCATGTGTTGGCGATTGAATAAACCAGTGACTAAATCTTGCGATTTTATTTGTTTGAGCTGCGCTTCTAACACATCGTTGTTAACGGTATTTTCAATGTTGCTTGCGCGTGCTAAAAATTGAACACAGGCTTCTTCATCGTAGGTAACGTGTGATACTTCGAGGCTAATGGCTGCTGGTGTGCCATCTTGCTTCACCCCTTGAAATGAAAGTTGGCTTGAGCCAGCATCTTCACCTTTTAAGGTAAAGTCTTTAAGAAAGTTTTTAAGTTTATTTTGTTCTTTATCCGCAACCATATCCATAATGGGCATGCATTCAATATCGTCGCGGTTTTCATAGCCAAATAGTTCGGCGAAAGATTCGTTAGCGTACAGATAAAGGCCGTCTTGCATATAGGCAATAGCATCGCGTGATGAATCAAGCAGTTGTTGGCAGCGTCGTTCGGCTTCACGAAAACGACGATCGGCAATGCGCTTTGTTTGACGATCATAGTGGTTGGCTATTTCGCGTTGGATGACTAACAGAAGGTGTTGATCGTCATCCAGATGAACTACGTCGACAGCGCCGATTTTCAAGCCCTCTACCACTGCGGCGGTAGATTCATCATCTTCGTGTAATAAAATAACGGGCACATCTTTGTTGAGCCGGCGAATATGTTTGATGGTTACTTGTGGTGTTGGATGGGTGGTGCTGTCATCTCCGATTAATAAATCCCATGTTTGTTCTTGCAGAAGTTTAACCAGTGCTTCTTCACTTTCCACATGTTGTGCGCGGTTGGACCGACCGGCATTGTTTAACATGCTGATAAGGCGTTCTGCTTCAGTCCGTGAGTTATTAAGAATCAATAAACGGATAGTGCCATTTGATGTCATAACGGGTCTCTATGCTGCCCTGATAACCTGGGTCTAACCGCAGGAAGGGACTTCAGCGCCTTGCGTCGGAAAGTGCTTGTCAGCAATGCTAAGTGTCTTGTAGTGAATGATACCGTAAAATTATCCATTTTCGATTATTGCTCATTCTAAAGGTTAATTTATGGGACTTGGTTATCGACTTACGTATTGTGCTGTTGATTAATTAGGTTTTTCAACTACTTATTGGCTAGGAATCCCATACTGAATCAAAATCATCCGGTTTTTCAGTCTCTTTTGGTTTGGTAACCACTAATTCGCGATAGCTAAACTGGTTGAACGAGCCAGTGGCAAAGCTGCGATTGGTTAGTTGAATATTTTGATTCATATTGTCGCTATCTCCCTGTATTGAGCGGCGATAAATCCGAGCTTTGCTGTATTCGCGAAATGAAATAGCGTTGGTGATGAGTGTTGCCGGTTGATTAATGGCTTTGAGTGTCGGTATTTCAAGTGCACGTAAATATTCAGATGCATCCCCCGTTTTGTGGATAATGGCCAACCCTACAGGCGTGGCTTGGGGGGCTAAAATTTGTATGCCCAGCTGGGTTACTCCCTGAGTTTGATTCGCCCAGCGAACAACACCCAGGCTCCAGCGGTTGCGGACTAGATCACGCAGGCCGAGCAATTCCCCGGCCTTCACCTGGTTGGGGATTTCATCGCGCCATTCAATGCAATAACCGCTGGGGCTGGAATCTATGAGTGGTACTTTGTAAATTGGATGTGTTTCTTTAAGTTCATCCGCTTCATTTTCGCGAATGGAGCGTTCAATGTTTGTAGTTGAATGCGTTTTATCGGCAATGTTAAAGCTATCACCCCAAGGGTCTGCTTCATTTTTTTGTTGAGATAAGGCGGTTAGTAGTGCAGTGCGGTTCTGAAAAATAACTTCTAAAGCGTTGTTGGCATGTACGCCATTTAATTTATTAAGAAAATGAGTAAAATTAGTCTCATTGGCAAGATGATAATGAATACTGCTAATGCCTACAGTAACGTCTAATAACCCACTCGTTTCCTGACGGTCAAAATTGCGCTGCGCTAGCAGATTCCACGCTTGAATTAGATGTTGGGTGAGTGCTGAGGTTAATTGTAATTCATTCCGGAAATTGCTTTTCCCCTCAGTTTCAATTCCCGGAGTCTTGTCGATTTCTTGCAATTTTTTGCAGAGTTGACTGGTATTTAATTCTAATAATAAGGTATGGCCTAAAGCTTTCAGCCGAGAAAGGTACTGTGGCGGATGATTGCTATTGAGTGCTATCGCAAACAGACTTTCATAGTTGTTGTCGTCATTGTCGGCAGTGTCGCTACTAAGATCTTGTAATTGGGCTAAACCGCTAAGTGTGTCCAACGCTCTATAAGTTGCAAGTACTTCATCTTGCCCTAATTGATTGGGGCGAGAGCAGGCCAATAATAATACGCGTATGTATGCAAGTGTAATCGTCGTGCAGTGTTGGTGATTAGCTAAGGGCTCCTCAATATCGAGTTCGCTTACTTCAAGTTGCAAAGCGATTTGATAAAGGCTGTGTAGTTCGGTCCATAGCTGAGCTGAAATGGGGGTATAGAGTTGATAATATCTTAGTAGAAGTAAGCCAATTCCAGTGATTGCACGATGAATACTGAGCGCCAAAAATTCGAGACGGGGTGTTGATTCTTTACAAAAATCACGCAGGCAAACCAGGTAGCCATTGATCATGTGTTTTTGTAGGGCTTGAGCAATGGTTGCTGTTTTTACGGCGTTATCAGGCAAAATTAGGGGCTGATTCAAAAAGCTCTGCGCCAAACCATCAATGGTTTGTGCGGTAGGTATGCGCAGAGTTTCTAATATATTAAGGCGGTTCCTCACTCCGGTTTGAAAACGGCTAACATCGGGGAGTGCCTGATAAAGCAAGCCACTGACAAATTGACTCTGTGTAAGCGGTAAAGAGCGTACCCAGGTTTTAATACTGGCTTCGCGGGTGCCATCACAAAAACTCAATTGCGCCAAATCCTGTATCGGCACGTGGAGCTGCTCAAGCAATTGATTAATTGGTTGCAGTGTGGTCATTAGGCTAGGTTAATCGCTCAATTTGTTGCACATATGTAAAGTTATTATAGCCCAATTCCGCTAAAGAGCCTGCGTAAGGTGGGATGCGTAATAAGGCGTAATAACGCCTAAGGTTGAGGCTTAGGGAGTTAGTTCGCCATCTAGCAATTGCAACCGTTTGGGTGTGCCTACATCACTCCAGCGCCCGCGATAAACCTCTGCGCTGATGTGTTGTTGGGTGATGCCATAACGTAGTACTTCGCCGAGTGGAAATTTTTGACGTTGGTGTGGATATTGGCTGATGAGTTGTGGGTCAATCAAGCTAATACCGGAAAAAGTGTATTTGGCTAAGTTGTCTTGCGCGATAGTGCGGTCGTCAGCCAACCAGTTTTGCGCATCAGGAGCAAAATCTCCTTGTGGATGAAAGTCTGGGTTAGGAACTAAAATCAGGTGCGCTAACTCATCGGTTGCGAGGGAGTAATCGCAGAGTTGGGCCAGCGGAAAATCACTCCACACATCGCCATTAATCAGCAGGAACGGATCCTTACCCAAGAGGGAAAGTGCATGAAGTAATGCTCCTGCAGTTTCGAGCGGTTCTGGTTCGGAGGAGTAGCTCACGTTTAATCCAAATTGGCTGCCATCGCCAACAAAGGCGATAATTTTTTCGCCCAAATGGGCAAGATTAATGATTACATCTTTAATGCCATTGCGTGCCAGGGCTTCCAAGTGATATTGCAACAATGGCTTGCCGCCAACGCAGAGTAAGGGTTTTGGCAGATGATCGGTGAGTGGGCGCATGCGCTGACCGAGGCCAGCGGCGAGGATCATTGCTTTCATGCATTTTCTCCCGCGCGGCTATTTTCTCCTGCAAGATTGTAGTCACTGTACCAAGGTTGTTGTTCGGCTAGTGGTAAAAGATTGGCTTTGAACCATGAGGTAAAGGCGTTGAATTGCGGATATTGCTCAGCAACTTCTAGCGTGTAGCGAATCACTAATGGCAAATCATGTAAGTAATGAGGTTTGCTATCGCGCAAATGTAACCGTGCAAAAATACCTAGCACTTTAATATGCCGTTGTAGCCCCATCCAATCCAGCCAACGCAGAAATTCAGTTTCGCTAACATCGGTTAGTAAGCCAGTGGCAATTGCTTGTTGGCGATAAGCCAAAGCCCAGTTTTTAACTTGTGGCGCTGGCCAACGTACATAACAATCGCGTAGCAACGAGGCAAGATCATAAGTACAAGCACCCCAAAGCGCGCCTTGAAAATCAATCACACCTAGTCCGTTATTCGGTTGCAAGATTAAATTGCGTGAATGAAAGTCGCGGTGCACTAATGTTTGTGGCTGTTCAAGCGCAGATGTTTCCAGCGCGCTAAATATTTGTGCAAGCATCATGTCGTCGTGTGGATTGAGTGAATAAGCGAGTAATTTTTCCGCAAACCATTCGCTAAAAATCAACAATTCGCGATGCAGTAAGTTCTGATCATAGCGTGGAATAAGTGTGTCATTATCAGGGCAGCGCTGTAGGTTTATCAGTGTGTTAAATACTTGTCCGTAGAGTGAGTCCACAGTATTTGCGTTGAGCTTGCCGTGGAGTAATTCATCACCAAAGTCTTCCACCAACAAAAACCCCTGGGCTTCATCCACTGCCAAAACTTCAGGTGTACCAACCCCGTATTGATTTAAATAACGCGCCAAAGCTACAAATTGCCGCGAATCTTCAGTTTGGGGTGGGGCATCAACTGCTAACCATTGTGACGGAGTGTCAAAGCGAAAATAGCGACGAAAACCTGCATCGCTGGCGATGGGGGTGAGTGTTATTGCTGTGGTGCTTGATGATAGTTGCGTGGTAACCCAATGCGCTAATTTTTGTTCGCGTTCGATGGGGATGTTGAGCATAGTTAGATCCAGATTGATAGTTGAGTGGATTCTACCCTAGATGATCCAGTGCGACCAAAGTTCGCGTTATGCCAGTATTAATTCCCTGTCTGCGCTGATTGCAGTAGAATCGCGACAATTTTTGCAGAGATAGCCTCTGTGTATTGTGCTTCTTCGTCGATGAGACAGCTGTTAATGGCTTTAATCCAATTTTTTCCCTTAAGTCTACGTGTTGCGCAACTGCGTTTGGCCAGTTTAATGGCCTTTATAGCGTTGCTAGGCATTGGAGTTCTTTCGCCCTCTGTTCTAGCAAGTAATAAGGCTACTCTTTCGGAGGCTGGGCTTAAAGAAGCCCGCGATCTGGATTGGATTCCATTAGATGAATTGACCGACGCTCAGAAAAAAGAAGTTCCCACCGCGTGTTGCGGCGCTTATTTCGCGCCGATTCGTACCGATGCTGATGCTAATCTAGCGCCAGAGAAGGCTTCATTGCGCGCTAAAGCGGCGGAATCCCAAACTGAACAGCAAGCGCATCACAGCATGAATGGTAACGTAGTGATTACCCAAGGCAATCGCTCGGTAACCACTGATAGCGCTAATGTTGATCAAGAAACCCGTCAAGCCGAGTTAACCGGCAATATTATTTTGCGTGAACCCGGATTTTTATTCCGTGCCGATGAAGCCAAAATGAATATGGATACCGGTGCGGCACAGTTTGATAATGCTACGTTTGTTCTCTATGAAACTCGTATTCACGGTAGTGCGACGCATTTGCAACGATTTGGCGACAATATTATTAATCTGGAGCAGAGCCGTATTAGCAGTTGTGAGCCAGGTGACACTAGCTGGTCGATGCAAGGTTCGGAAATTACTATTCACCAAAACGAACATTATGGCACTGCTGAAAATATGCGCATCAACATCAAGGATGTGCCCGTGCTGTATATGCCTTATGTACGCTTTCCCGTTGGTAATGAACGTTTGACCGGCTTTTTGTTTCCTCTTTTCGGCCAGAGTTCACGCGATGGTTTTGAGTTAGCGGTTCCGTTCTACTGGAATATTGCCCCCAATTACGATGCCACTATTACGCCGCGATATATGTCCGAGCGCGGTTCAGTGTTTGAGTTGGATGCGCGACATATGGCGACTTATTTTGACACTGAGATTACGGGCAGTGTTATCAATAATGATCGCGGTGGCTTTAGTAGCTTTTTGGACAGTGAGATCAAAAAGGGAAATAAAACTGAAGAAGCGGCTTACCCTTATCGCGGTAAGGATCGTTGGGTTTATGATTTCAAACAAGAAGGTGGGCGAAGCGAAGCGTGGTCGAGCAAGATTAATTATACCGAAATGAGCGATGGTGATTTTCTACGCGATATGAATAGCGGCGCGGTGGATGCGAATCGTCAAGCTTACGTGCAGCAACTGGGATCGCTGGATTATCATTCTGAACACTGGTTTATGGGTGCTAAAGCCAGTGAATATCGGTTGTTAACGAAATCTCAGTTGCCCTATCGCGAAATGCCACGGGTACATTTTAATGGTGATTATCGCGTAAATGATTGGGTGTTTAAGATTAATAACGAGTATGTCGACTTTGTTAAAAATCGCTATTTCACAATTGAAACGGCCGCCAGTAATACCGCTGCCAGTAAAACTATTTATGACAACACTATTTATGGTGAGCGTTTCAACACTGATTACAGCTTGGCTTGGGACAAATCTTTTGCTTGGGGCTTTGTAAAACCAGCCGTTGCGGTGAAGAGTTTACGCTATCAATTGAACGATTTAAATTTGATCAGCGAAAATAATCCGCAAGCTTTTATTGTTCCTCAAGCTAGTGTGGATGCCGGGCTCTACTTTGAGCGTAGCACCAGTTTATTTGATGGCGAGTATCTACAAACTCTTGAACCGCGTGCGTTTTATTTTTATAGCGCGTACAAAAATCAGGATTCACTTTACGATCTGACTAGCAATCATCGCTACGTGAATTTTGATACCAGTGAATTAACGTTTAATTACAACCAATTATTTCGTTCTACACGTTTTGCGGGTGGAGACAGGCTTGATGACGCTAATCAATTATCGCTGGCATTGTCATCGGCACTGATAGCTCAGGCGACAGGTCTGGAACGATTACGTGTAAGTCTTGGCGAAATCTTTTATGCGGAAGATCGCAAAATTACCAGTTATGACAGCACATTGAATACAGACAAATATTTAATTGAAGCCAATACCCGCCCAACTTCTGCTTTGGCGTTGCAACTTGGTAGCCAAATTGGGCAGAGCTTACGCCTGAGTGCAGATGCTGCGTATGATCAGCACAATCAACAATTGGATAGTGTGAGCGCGGGAATTCACTACATGGATGACCAATATCGTCTGCTTAACCTTTCCTATCGGTACACGTTGCAGCCCATTATTACTAGTCCATCACAGCCGCCCGTTCTCTCTGATCAATCGCTTAAGCAAATTGATGCTTCAATCTTCTGGCCCGTTAGTAGCCGTTGGAGTGTAGTGGCGCGCTCTAATTATGATTTTAATTACGGTGTGGAACTAGATACCTTTGCCGGGTTCGAATACAACGATTGTTGTTACCGGTTGCGTTTGATGGGGCGTCACGCCTTAAGGTTTGATTACAATAGCCCCAGTTTTTTACAGAATGTGACTAAAAATGATTACGAGACTGGCGTTTCATTAGAGCTGCAATTGAAAGGTTTAGGTAGTACCGGGCAAGGAATCAGTAAATTGTTGGATAAAGCTGTCGCTGGTTTTAGTGACCGCGAAAAAAACTTACGCTAAATAACAAGTGAACATATTATGCATAATGCTGTTGCTAGAAAATTTGTGGTTGCCATACCATTATTCAAAAAACATCAAGCCTTTAAAAAACATCAGGCTTTTAAAAAACATTGGGCCGCACTAATTTGTAGCCTGTTACTTGTTGGCTTGCCAGCTAGTGCCTTGCAGCAAGTTGCGCTGGATCGCGTAGTGGCGATTGTCGAAGAAGATGTCGTGCTTGAAAGTGAATTAAATAATCGTATGCAATCAGTGTTGGCGCGCTTAAAAGGCCAATATACAGAGCTGCCCGAAGAATCCGTCATGCGCAAACAAGTGCTTGAGCAGCTCATTCTTGAGCGTATTGAGCTTGGGCTTTCCAACCGTTATGACGTTAAGTTAGATGACGATGAAATCGATCAAGCGATAGAACGCGTCAAAGAAAAAAGTAAGATGAATCAAGAGCAGTTGTTGGTTGATTTAAAGCGCCAAGGCTTAACGCTTGATGGCTTGCGCAATCAATTGCGCGATGAGTTGATCATAAATCACTTGCAGCAGGGTATTGTGAGCAACCGTATTAAAATTACCCAACAAGAAGTCGATAACTTTTTAGCGTCAAGCGATGGTAAATTTGCGACCTCGCCTGATTTTCATATTGGACATATTTTAATTGCTGTGCCCAGTTCTTCTGATTCAGGAACCATTGCAGCGGCAGAGAAAAAAGCCAAAGATATTTATCAGCAATTGCAAAGTGGTGCTGACTTTGCCCAATTAGCAATTGCTAATTCAAATGATCAAGCCGCGCTACAAGGTGGCGATATTGGTTGGCGCAAACTGGCTCAATTACCAGAATTGTTTGGCAATCAATTGGCCACCTTAAAAGCCGGCCAGGTGACTGCGCCTTTTCGCAGCGGTGCCGGTTTTCATTTGCTTAAAAATATTGAGCAACGCGGTGGTGGTGCAGTACTTATCGATCAAACTCACGCACGCCATATTTTAGTTAAAGTATCTGAAATTGTGGATGACAATCAAGCGCGCGAGAAATTATTAGCATTGCGTGAGCGTATTGAAAAGGGTGAGGATTTTGGCAAACTTGCTAAAGAAAATTCTGAGGATTCAGGTTCAATGCTCAGTGGTGGCGATTTGGGCTGGTCTACTCCCGGTATGTTTGTGCCTGCATTTGAAGAGGCTATGGCTAATACCGATATTGGTAAAATTACGCGTCCATTCAAAAGTCAATTTGGTTGGCATATTTTACAAGTACTGGAACGCCGCAAAGAAGATATGAGCGATCAAGTCAAACGTAATCAAGCGCAAAATATGATTAAGTCGCGTCGTTTTGACGAAGAGTTTCAATTATGGCAGACGCAAATTCGCGATGAAGCTTATGTGGAAATAAAGATTTAGTTTCACCTAAAGCTTTCTATTGCAGCTCTTTATAAAAGAAAAGCATTAGAAAAAAACTACAACAAGAAGCGCGCGGCTAAACAGTTTTTAATGTGATTTGCATTAAAAATACTGTTTCAGCCGCGCGTTCATTTGTACAGGATTTAATTTCTCCAAGGCATTAATTATGACAGCCGATTGTTTTCGTATTGCCGTAACTCCAGGTGAGCCTGCTGGCATAGGGCCAGATTTAGTAGTGACTCTTGCGCAAGCAGTGCAACCGCATGAAATTGTTGTTATTGCGGATCCGCAACTATTATTGTCGCGCGCGCAAACGTTGGGTTTACCTCTCAGCTTGCGTGAAATTAATTTCGCAGATGCCCCGCGTGCTTCGCGTGCAGGCGAGTTAGCTATATTTCCTGTTCATTTAACTTCTCCGGCACAGGCGGGAGTGTTGAATGTAGCTAATGCTACTTACATTTTAAAAACTTTAGATGCGGCTATTAACGGCTGTGTGAAGCAAGAATTTGCAGCTCTGGTGACTGGCCCAGTGCATAAAAGTGTTATTAACGATGCTGGCATCGCATTTACTGGCCACACAGAATATCTGGCCGAAAAAACGGCTACCGAAAAAGTGGTGATGATGTTGGCTACTACGGGATTGCGAGTGGCCTTGGCGACCACGCATTTGCCACTCAAAGATGTGGCGGCAGCAATCAATGAAACTGAGTTAACGCAAGTTATAACTATTTTACAGCGTGATTTGCAGCAGCAATTTGGTATCGCTGAGCCGCGTATTTTAGTCTGTGGTTTAAACCCACATGCAGGCGAGGGCGGTCATTTAGGGCGCGAAGAAATTGATATCATCGAGCCGGCATTGCTTCGTCTGCGTGCGCAAGGGATTAATCTCATCGGGCCATTACCGGCAGATACTTTGTTTACACCAAAATATTTGGATCACGCAGATGCAGTGTTGGCCATGTATCACGATCAAGGATTGCCTGTGTTAAAATACAGAGGTTTTGGGCAGGCGGTTAATATTACCTTAGGTTTACCCATTATCCGCACCTCGGTTGACCATGGCACTGCGCTGGATTTAGCTGGAACCGGCAAAGCTGATTTAGGCAGTTTGCGTACTGCACTGAGTTACGCAATCGCCATGATTGAAGCACAACAAGTTGCGAAAATATTGAGTGCATGAACGAGCCTTGCGCAGATGAAATGACTCTTGCCGGCATAAAATTTGTTGGTGTAAAACATTGCTGGTATAAAACCTGGCTAGCCTAAAGAGTAGCGGTATGAAAAAGTTTCTCAATGAAGAAATACAACACAAGGCACGCAAGCGTTTTGGGCAAAACTTTCTGATTGATCACGGCATTATTCGCGATATCGTTCGTGCCGTGCATCCACAAAAAGATGATTTAATCGTAGAGATTGGCCCTGGCAAAGGTGCGATTACACAATTGCTAGCGGACAGTTGCGATAATATCAGCGTGATTGAACTGGATCGCGATTTAGTGCCCTGGCTAAAAGTAAAATTTGAAAAACATCCTAACTTTCAATTATTTCAAGCGGATGCATTGCAGTTTGATTTTGCACAGTTACTATTTAACGGTAACAAGTCTTTACGCATAGTGGGCAACTTGCCTTACAATATTTCCACGCCGTTGATTTTTCATTTGCTGACTTACAGCACGCAAGTGCGCGATATGCATTTTATGCTACAAAAAGAAGTGGTAA
Organism: Gammaproteobacteria bacterium; assembly: GCA_025362015.1. Taxonomy (GTDB): domain Bacteria; phylum Pseudomonadota; class Gammaproteobacteria; order Pseudomonadales; family Cellvibrionaceae; genus Cellvibrio. The sequence continues at coordinate 20,323 of JANYIO010000232.1, forward strand.
AACGTATGGCGGCGCATGCGGGTGAAAGTGCCTATGGTCGATTAGGGATTATGGTGCAATATTACTGCACAGTTGAAAATTTATTTGAAGTACCACCCACGGCTTTTGAGCCTGCACCTAAAGTAAACTCTGCAATTGTGCGTTTGGTACCGCACGCACAATTGCCGCATCCGGCAACCAATTTTAAAACGCTGGAAAAATTAGTCAATGTAGCATTTCAACAGCGTCGTAAAACCTTGCGCAATGCGTTAAAACAATTGTTAGATCCAGAAATTATTGAGCAGTTGCCCATAGATACATCAACACGTGCTGAAGAAATTTCTCTGGCCGAATTTGTGGCAACCAGTAATTTGCTGGATCAATTGCAACCAGAATTAATTGTTCCAGCATCTGTAAACCCGAAAATCAAAAAAAGTAAAACAAGTTATGACGAATAAAATTGCAGTGAGTGTAAAAACGACTTATATGGCTGACCAAACCTTGCCATTACAACGTTATGTGTATGCCTACACTATTACGATTGCCAATCAAGGTGATGAGCGGGCACAATTAATAAGCCGTCATTGGCTAATTCGCGATGCCAATGACAACTTACAAGAAGTGCAAGGTATAGGTGTGGTCGGTGAACAGCCACTGATTGTTCCAGGTGAGAGTTATACTTATACCAGCGGTGTAGTGCTAGAAACCGAAACCGGTATTATGGAAGGCAGCTATCAATTACGAGCTGATAGCGGCAGTACATTTGATGCTGATATTCCTGCATTTGCGTTAGTACCACCCCATGCGATTCACTAAATAAATTTCTTCCTGATTAATGCTTATGAGTACATATGCGATTGGTGACATTCAAGGTTGTTTTGAATCGCTGCAATGTTTGTTAGAAAAAATTGCATTTAATCCGCAACAGGATCGCTTGTGGTTGGTGGGTGATTTAATTAATCGCGGGCCAGATTCACTGGCAACTTTACGTTTTTTATACTCGCTGCGCGATTCCGTTGAATTTGTTTTGGGTAATCATGATCTGCATTTTCTGGCTGTTGCACATGGGCTGCGCAAGCAGGGTCAAAGCGATACGTTCAATTCATTAATAGCAGCACCCGATAAGCAGCAATTAATAGATTGGTTAATACAAGGAAAATTACTACATACGGATGTGCAATTGGGTTTTACTATGGTGCATGCAGGTATTCCTCCGCAATGGGGTTTGCATGAGGCGCAAGCTCATGCGCGTGAAGTTGAAGCAGCTTTGCAGAGCCGGTATAGTCGCGATTTGTTGGGTAATATGTATGGCAACTTCCCCAATGGTTGGAAAAATAAATTAGTTGGCATTGAACGCTTGCGCTTAATTACCAATTATTTTACACGTATGCGTTTTTGCACTGCTGAAGGAGATTTGGAATTGAACGCTAAAGATAATGTTTCTTCTGCTCCACTTGGTTATGCGCCCTGGTTTTCACATGCAGAACGCAAAACGCGGAATGATAATATTATATTTGGCCATTGGGCCGCACTTGAAGGTCGCGCGCTTCACGATAACGCTCCTATGGCCAATATCTATGCATTAGATACTGGTTGTGTATGGGGGGGCTCGCTAACTGCTATGCGCCTTGAAGATAAGCAATTGTTTAGTTGCAGTTGTGCTGGTCATGTTTAACGAATATCTGATGGTATTCATTTTTTGTTCAGCTAGGGCTGTTAGTGTGCACGCAACAACAGATGTTTAATTTGTTGGTGATTATTTGATAATTTGTTCATGCCGAATAAATTATCATATTGATGTTATCAAGGGGAAGAATATGAAGTTGAAATCTATGAGTGTAAAAAATCTAGTCGCAATTGGCGCATTAATAATTTCAAGTGCGGCGGTTGCTGATTCATATCAAGTTGATTTAGAAGCTTTAGCGTCTCATACAAAGTTTGATGGGCTTGAAAGCAAAAAAAATACTTATGGTATAGGTGGCGCATATTATTTTAATGCAGTTAGCACCGCGAATGTTCCTTTAGCTGAGGCAGCTTTTTTAGGAAAAAATAGCAATGTTTATGCGGATATATCACGTACGTCCTTGATCGGTCAACATTCTACCTCTTCTGCGGTTGGAGCAGAATTTTATATCCCGGAAAATTTTCTTTATGTTGATGCTGGTGTTACCCGAATAGCGAGCAAGTATTTTACAGATAATGATTGGTACACCTCTGTCGGTATAACACCTATTGATGGTTTAAGAGTATCGACAACTTATTATCATGATAATGGTTACGATGCCAATGTTGCCGCCAAGTATGTTATGGCTATCGGCGGTGAAAATTTTATTAATCTGGAGGCTAGCTTAGTGGATGCCGATGCAGGTTTGATAAAAAAAATAGGTGGTGATTTTTATTTTGATACTACCTTGAGTGTTGGCGGTGCAGTTAGCCAGCAGCATTCGGATAACTCATACACTGTGCGGACGCGAAAATTTTTTACCGAACAGATTAGCGGTGAGTTGTCCTATGAAGATGCACCTGATGAGAACATTCTTATGGCAGGTGTAAGCGTAAGATTTTAATGATTGCTTACGCGTAAAACAAAAAAGGCCAATGCATAAACATTGGCCTTTTTTGTGGGTACCCAACACGGGTATAAAATTACTTTCACTGTGTTGATTAAACTTTTTCTGCTGCAGCTCTCTTTTTCACATCTTTACTTTCTATTTTCTGTTTCACTTTCAACATTGGTGCAAGAAAGCGTCCGGTATGCGATGCTGGATTTTTTGCTACTTCTTCAGGTGTTCCCTTGGCGATAATATATCCGCCACCGCTACCGCCTTCTGGCCCCAAATCTACCAACCAATCTGCCGTTTTAATTACATCTAAATTGTGTTCAATCACTACTACTGTATTGCCGTGATCGCGTAAACGATGCAAAACCGTGAGCAATTGTTGAATATCGTGGAAGTGTAAGCCGGTTGTAGGTTCATCCAAAATATACAGCGTTTTCCCCGTATCGCGTTTGGATAATTCTTTGGCGAGTTTTACGCGTTGTGCTTCGCCGCCCGATAAAGTTGTGGCCGCTTGACCGAGACGAATATAGGAAAGACCCACGTCCATCAATGTTTGTAATTTATTGGCGATGGAAGGCACTGCATCGAAAAATGCGCGTGAATCTTCTACGGTCATATCCAATACTTCATGGATATTTTTGCCTTTGTATTTTACGTCAAGCGTTTCGCGATTGTAGCGTTTGCCTTTGCAGATATCGCAAGGTACATAGACATCGGGTAAGAAGTGCATTTCAACTTTAGTAACGCCGTCACCCTGGCAAGCTTCACAGCGGCCGCCTTTAACATTGAAACTGAATCTGCCTGGTTGATAACCGCGTGATCTTGCTTCTTGTGTGCCAGAAAATAATTCGCGCACGGGTGTGAATATGCCGGTGTAGGTGGCGGGGTTTGAACGCGGTGTGCGGCCAATCGGGCTTTGGTCAATGTCGACACACTTGTCGAACAAATCCATACCTTCCACTTTGTCATGCAATGCCGGTGTAAGTGTGCTTGCACCGTTGAGTGCAGTTGCTGCGAGTGGATAGAGTGTCGCATTGATCAGCGTAGATTTTCCGGAGCCAGAAACTCCTGTAACACAGGTCATTAATCCTACTGGAATTTCCAGCGTAACATTTTGTAAATTATTACCTTTTGCGCCCACTAAACGTAATATTTGTTTGGGGTTAAAGGGGTGACGTTTTGCCGGAATAGCAATGCATTTTGTACCGCTAAGATATTGGCCGGTGATCGAATCTTTGTTCGCCATAATATCTTTGACTTTGCCTTGTGCGATGATAAAGCCACCGTGTACTCCCGCACCTGGGCCTATATCAATAACGTGATCGGCGAGGCGAATCGCCTCTTCATCATGCTCTACCACAATCACGCTATTGCCAATATCGCGCAAATGTTTGAGAGTTTTTAGTAAGCGTTCGTTGTCGCGCTGGTGCAAGCCAATAGAGGGCTCGTCGAGAATATACATAACACCTACCAGACCGGCGCCGATTTGGCTCGCAAGACGAATACGTTGCGCTTCCCCGCCAGACAGCGTATCGGCGCTACGGCTGAGAGTCAGATAGTTCAAGCCCACATCCACCAGAAAACGAAAGCGATCGCGTAATTCTTTGAGAATCTTATCTGCGATACCGGCTTTACGTCCGGTAAATTGCAATTGCATGTAATAGTCGTAAGCGTCGGCTACAGGCAGCTCGGTGATTTGCGACAATGTGCGCTCGTCAATAAAGACATTGCGCGCTTCGAGTTTTAATCGCGCACCTTCGCACTCAGGGCAGGTTTGGGTTGAAACAAAACGGGATAAATCCTCGCGCACTGAATTGGATTCGGTGTCGTGAAAACGTCGTTCCATATTGGGTACAACACCTTCAAAGGCGTGGCTGCGTTTGTACACATCACCGCGATCATTGATGTAGTTAAACTCAATCACGTCCTCACCTGAGCCGTAAAGTACGGCTTCGCGCTGTTTCGCTTTGAGCTTCTTCCAGGGAGTGTCAATCGTAAAACCGTAATGTTTGGCGAGTGATGCCAGCATATGAAAGTAATAAATATTGCGTTTATCCCAGCCGCGAATGGCGCCTTCGGACAGGCTCAATGCATCGTCTTGAATAACCTTTTCTTCATCAAAAAATTGTTTAACGCCTAGGCCATCGCAACAAGGGCAGGCACCGGCAGGATTATTGAACGAGAAAAGTCGCGGCTCCAGTTCCGTCAAACTGTAATCACAAATAGGGCAGGCGTGTTTGGATGAGAACAAGCGATCGGGAGCCTCGCCATCCATATAGCTAAGGCAGACAATCCCTTCAGATAAATTGAGCGCGGTTTCCAGAGATTCGGCGAGGCGCAGCTTAATGTCCTCCCGCACTTTAAAGCGGTCTATAACAACTTCGATAGTGTGTTTCTTTTTCTTGTCGAGCTTCGGCGTATCGTCCATATCACAAAGAGTGCCGTTGATGCGCGCACGAATAAAACCGTCGCGCTTCAACTGTTCAAAGGTATGCAAGTGCTCACCTTTACGGTCGCGGACAATAGGTGCTAGCAGCATTAGCTTGGTGCTTTCAGGTAAGGCAACAATGGTATCCACCATTTCGCTGATCGTTTGCGCAGCCAGAGGTTCGCCGTGAATAGGGCAGCGGGCTTCGCCCACTCGGGCATACAACAGCCGTAAATAATCGTAAATTTCGGTGATGGTCCCCACCGTAGAACGTGGATTGTGCGAAGTGGATTTTTGCTCAATGGAAATTGCCGGGCTCAAACCTTCAATATGGTCGACATCCGGCTTTTCCATCATCGACAAAAATTGCCGCGCATAAGTGGAAAGTGATTCCACATAGCGACGCTGACCTTCGGCATACAGCGTATCAAATGCCAGCGATGATTTACCGGAACCTGAAGGGCCCGTAATCACGACCAGCTTGTCGCGCGGAATATCCACATCAATATTTTTAAGGTTATGGGTGCGTGCGCCGCGAACGATAATGGTGTCCATCTACTGCTCTCAAAAAATTAGGCAAGGGGCGGATTATACGTGATGCAAGTGGCAGTGGATGTCAGTATTCTATATTTCGCATAATTCACGATAAGGTAAATTGTTTAAAATGCATAAAACTAACATTACCGCTGACACCGACCAAATAAAAATTGATTATTTATTTGTATATGGGACCTTACGGAAAGCTTGCAAGAGCGGCGCGCACAATGAGTATTTAGGCGGCGCGGATTTTGTATCCAACGCTAAAGTTCGCGGGCAACTATTTATGGTTGGTGACTATCCCGGTTTAGTCACCAGCGAAGTCGGGCAATGGGTCGTTGGCGAGATTTATTTACTCAGTAACCAAGCACAATTGCACGATTTAGATCTGTATGAAGGCTGCGCTAAAAACTCACCTCAACCTCATGAATATTATCGCTGTATTCATGAGGTGGCTTTAAATAACGGTGATATTGTTAAGGCTTGGGTTTATGTTTATCAGCAAGATACGCAAGCACTGATGAGTATCCATTCGGGAGATTTTTTGAGTGCTTAGCACTTCTCTGCTTTTTGATATTATGTTGTGGTTTTGCTGGTTGTAACTTCATTTCAGTTAGGTGCTTTTAAATAGAGCGCAAAATAAACTACTCTCAATACTGCTGCTAGACTTCTTAAATCTATTGCCGCGTTGAGACATTTCATTGCAAAACTTAAAACTCTCCGAATTAATCGGCGCACTCAGCTACGCACTGGATATCACCGAAGGTCAGCCTGAAGGCCACTGCATTCGCTGTTGCTGGATTGGCATGAGTATTGGCCAAAAACTTGCGTTGAATCCGTCGCAATTGTGGGAGTTGTACTATGTGTTGCTGCTCAAGGATTTGGGTTGTAGCAGTAATGCTTCGCGTATTTGTGAGCTGTATTTAACGGATGATTTAAGTTTTAAACGCGATTTCAAGTGGGTGGATGGCAGCTTGCCTCAGGTATTGCGGTTCGTATTGCGTCATACCGGTACCAGCGCAGGCTTGGTGGATCGTCTTAAAGCCGTCACTGAAATATTTAAACATGGCGATGAAATTGCGCAGGAGTTAATCAAAACCCGCTGTACGCGCGGTGCCGATATTGCACGGCGCCTGCGCTTCTCTGAGCCGGTAGCGGAAGGGATTCATGCATTGGACGAGCATTGGGATGGGCATGGTCGTCCCGAAGGTTTGACCGGCTCACAAATTCCTCTCTATGCCCGCATCGCTTTGCTTGCACAAGTGATTGATATTATGAATTCTTCACAAGGTGCTGATGCGGCTCTGATTGAGGTGAAAGAGCGTTCAGAGATTTGGTTTGATCCTGATTTAGTTGAGGCTTTTGCGGGGGTTGCGGCTGAACCTGCTTTTTGGCAAAACCTCAACGCGGCGGATCTTGAAACCCGTATTCTCGCGTTGGAACCGGGGCAATATACCAAACCGCTGGATGAAGATTTTCTTGATGATATTGCTGAAGCTTTCGGTCAGGTTGTCGATGCCAAAAGCCCATTCACAGCTGGGCATAGTGCGCGGGTTGGGCTTTATACCAGTCTCCTGGCTGAAGATTTGGGTTTGTCCGAGCCGCGTCGTCGTTGGTTAAAACGCGGTGCTTTGTTGCATGATGTGGGTAAATTGGGGGTGAGTAATAGCATTCTGGATAAGCCTGGCAAGCTTGATGACGTTGAATGGGCGGCAGTGCAAAAACATGCGGCTTTTACGCAAGTTATTTTAGGGCGTATTGATGTATTTGCGGAGCTTGCGCAGGTCTCCAGTGCGCATCATGAACGGCTGGATGGCAAAGGTTATCCCTTGGGATTAATGGCTGAGCAAATAACTCTGGAAACTCGCATTATCACCACGGCTGATATATTTGATGCAATTACTGCGGAGCGTCCTTATCGCGGCGCCGTTCCCGTTGCCAAAACCATGGTTATGATGGGTGAAACCGTGGGCACCGCACTAGATCCTGCCTGTTATGCGAGTTTGCAGCGCATGGTAAGAGATCATCCTGAACTATTTCCTGAATAACTTGAATCGTTTCCTGAATAACCTGAGTTGCCTTCTGAATAATCTGAGTTGCCTCGTGAATAAATTGGTTTATGCGAGCTAAATCCGTTTATTTCCAGTAATAGCTATCTGCTTGCATGGCGCCCTTGATAGAATTGCGGCCCCTGTCTTCGGAGCTATACCTCTCGTGCAAGTATCATCGTCTGATCTGATCTCCGCCCCCCTTCCGTTCGAACGTCGTGTGGTCATGTCGCTTGCCGCGTTGTATACATTTCGTATGTTTGGTCTGTTCCTATTGCTGCCGGTCTTGGCGCTCTACGGGACACAATACGCAGGACATACTCCGTTTTTGCTGGGCGTAGCACTTGGTGCTTACGGTGCGAGTCAGGCGTTATTGCAAATCCCTTTTGGGATGCTGTCAGATCGAATTGGCCGCAAACCGATTATTTTTTTCGGGCTTATCGTTTTCATTATTGGCAGTCTGGTTGCGGCTCAGGCGCACAGCGTTTATGAATTAATTCTCGGGCGAGTCTTACAAGGTGGCGGCGCAATTTCAGGTGTGGTGATGGCGTTATTGACTGACCTTACCTCTGAAGAGAATCGTACTAAAGCCATGGCGACAATAGGTGCTTCTATTGGCGTGTCTTTTTCCGTTGCCATGGTTGTTGGTCCACTGGTGGCGAGTTGGGGTGGAGTGGGTAGCATTTTCTGGATTACCGCTGCACTTGGAGTTATCGGCATTCTTATTCTGGCGTTGTTAGTGCCTAAGGTTCAGCATGTCCCGCGTCGCAAACAGGAAGCGGGTGCTGTACCGAGTTTACTGTGGCAAACGTTAAAACACCCTGAGCTAATGCGTTTAAATGTGGGGATTTTCTCACTGCATTTTGTGCTTATGGCCAACTTTATGGTGTTGCCACAAATTCTAGAGCAACAACTGCATATTCCTCGCAATCACCACGGCATGCTTTATTTTCCGCTACTTGTTGTTGCTTTCGCAGTTATGCTGCCCTTTGTCATCATTGCGGAAAAACGTCGCAAAATTAAACCTGTATTTCTGGGTGCAATTGGCTTATTGGCCGTCATGGAGTTGGCCTTAATGATTGCTCCACCGAATTATTATTTCACCATAGCGGCATTATTCTTTTTCTTTGTTGCTTTTAATTTGTTGGAGGCAACCTTGCCCTCTATGGTCAGCAAGATTGCACCTGCGGGCGCAAAAGGCACTGCAACCGGGATTTATTCCACCAGTCAAGTAATCGGTGTTTCGGCGGGCGGCGCGGTTGGTGGCTGGCTGTTGCAACACTATGGAATGACGGCGGTATTTGCACTGGCTGCATTTTTTACACTGATATGGCTGGCAGCGGCTTGGTCAATGAAACCCCCGCGTTTTCTGGCGAGTGTACTTATCCCATTGCGTCATCACGATGCTCAAGTCATCGCCGAAAAACTGCGTGCGGTTGAAGGTGTAGCCGAAGTGTTGATTGTTGCTTCGGAAAATACGGCTTACCTAAAAGTGGACCAACGTCTCGTTGATAGAAAAGCCTTGCATGCAATTGTTGCGGAATAAGAAAAAAGTATTTTGAGTGCGACTTATGGTCGTGTATTCTGCTCCAGCTTCGCCAAGCGAAGACAATTAATCCGAATGTCGCCCGACAAACATAAAGAAGGCGATTACACCATCAAACCAAGAGGAATTCACCATGGCACGCGGCGTTAACAAAGTCATTATCATCGGCAATATCGGTCAAGACCCTGAAATAAAATACATGCCCTCTGGCGGCGCTGTTACCAACGTTAGTATCGCCACTTCCGAATCCTGGAAAGACAAAACCACCGGCCAGCCGCAAGAGCGTACTGAATGGCACCGCGTGGTATTTTTTAATCGCCTGGGTGAAATTGCTGGCCAATATTTGAAAAAGGGCAGCAAAGTTTATATCGAAGGTTCATTGCGCACCCGCAAATGGCAAGCGCAAGATGGTACAGATCGCTATACCACTGAAATCGTCGCCAACGAAATGCAAATGCTCGATGGCCGCGGCGACAACGCTGGCAGTAGCTTCAATCAAGATGACGGGCAACAATTTGGCGGTGCGCCAAGTGGTTACCAAGGTGGCGGAGCTCCAAATGCAGCTCAAGGCGCTCGTCCTAATCAGGCACCACAAAACTCAAACAATCAATTTAATCAAGCTCCCGCGCCTAGCCACAACGCACCGCAACAACCAGCTGGCTTTGATTCATTTGACGATGATATTCCGTTTTAGGGAATATTTTTACAAAAAATTGAAAATAGAAAAGCCTCGTTTTCGCGGGGCTTTTTTAGTTAATCATGGTGAAGAAAAATTAATTAAGTAAAATTGCGTGAAATTTCAATTGTGATCTTGATGCGAGGTTAAGCTATGGAAAATGATGCTGAAATTTCAATGATTAAAAAATTTGCAGAAAATGCAGCACCAGAAAGCTACAAAAATTTACTCAATTGTTTTAGTGGGCTTGGTTATCGCAATGCAACTTTCCATGACTTTTGTGCTGCGCAAACAGATCTATTGCTTCGTCATGATGTAGACGTCAGTCTTGAATTTGCCTTGCAAATAGCCGACATTGAGTGTGATAGTGGCTATAAATCAACTTTTTTTATTTTAATGTCATCTGAGTTTTATAATCCTGCATCATCTGCTGCACGCGCTATTATTAAAAAAGTAATCGCCATGGGGCATGAAATCGGTCTGCATTTTGACGCGTCTGTCTATAAAAAAGATTTAACTATTCTCAATGCTGCAGCAAAACAAGAATGTAATACTCTTGAAGATATTATAGGTGCCGCAATTAAAGTCACGGCATTTCATCGGCCCGGCACCTGCTACCCAGAGTTTTTAGGTATGGATATGTTATTTGCGGACAGATTGCATGCTTATGCGCCCCAATTTTTTAGCGAAAAAGTATATGTTTCTGATGGCGCGGGTTATTGGTCGCATGGACATCCTTTAGATCATCCTGCTGTAGAAAATAAAACAGGCTTACAATTGTTAACTCATCCTTATCTTTGGGTGCAGGTGGGAACGCAAAGCCGCACGCAAAAATTGGATTCGTTCCTGGGAAATCGATCCGCATTTTTAAGTAGAGAAGTAAGCAGAAATTTTAAATTTTATGGCGCGAAGTAAATGCTTTTCTCTTTGATCATTATCTAAACTCACAATATTTTATTCGGTGAATCTGTGCTGCATTATCAAATTATTCCTGTTACTCATTATCGCCAAAATTGCACCTTGTTGTGGTGCGATGAAACGCAACATGCTGCAGTGGTTGATCCTGGCGGCAATATTGATCTTATTCAGCAAGCGATTCATGAGCGGCATTTAATCCTGGAGAAAATTTTATTAACTCACGGCCACTTGGATCATGTTGGTGGCGTAGCGGCTTTAGCTGCAGCGTTAAACGTTCCCATTGAAGGGCCTCATGTGGATGATATGTATTGGATCAATCAGCTGCCACTGCAAGCACAGATGATGGGGTTTTCTGCGTCGCAATCATTTCAGCCAGATTTGTTTTTTGTGGATGGTGATCAAGTCACATTTGGCAATATTCAGCTGCAAATTCGTCACTGCCCAGGCCATACTCCTGGGCACATTATTTTTTATCACCGAGAAAGTGAGCTCGCATTAGTGGGGGATGTGTTATTTCATGGCTCTATCGGGCGTACAGATTTCCCCCGCGGCAATTACAATGATTTAGTGAATTCAATTCGCCAAAAGCTATGGCCTCTGGGCGATGACGTAAAATTTATTCCAGGTCATGGTCCTATGTCTACTTTTGGTGATGAGCGTAAAAATAATGCATTTGTTGCGGACAAAAAATTTGGTTAATCTGTGATCCGGAATTTTGATCGTATTATTAAACAGGCATCAACCAATTCTATTTGTTCTTACTAATTACTCTTAATAGTTGTTATTGCAGTTACTATTAATGTTATTTGGGTAATGTTATTCGGGTAGAGTTACCGGGTGATGGCAGGCGTAGGGCTGGGTTCTGATATAGGGGTATTGTTGCACATCTTATCAATAACGACTAACCTGTGTTTGACGCTAATCTTATGCTGCTCTTAGTTGAAATAAACTTATCTAAACGAGTAGAATCGCCAAGTCAAATACTTGCATAAACATCTTCCTAAAAAGGATAACGCCAAATGAAAAGAATTATAATTGCACTGCTGTCTTTAGTGGCTACTTCAGCTTTTGCCGATATTCACTCTAACAACGGATTTTATGTTGGGGGGGGAGTAACTAATGTAAAACTAGCTGATAGCCCTTACACTTGGTCTACTGTTGAGGCTATTGGTGGTTATAAACTTAGCCCGTTTGTGGGTGGCGAAATAAGAATAGGGGCGGCAGGTGAGAGCGATCCTAATATAACAGGTTATTTTTCCGCTTATTATCGCGTGGAAAGTGCAAATGAAGTGGGAAAAACTTATTTGCTTGCAGGATATACGGTAGGGTCTATGTCTGGAGCCTACAGTAGTTTTTCTGGTTTTACTTTCGGAGTAGGGATAGGTTTTGTGATGAGCGATAACATAAACTTCAATCTGGAATACAAACAGCTGAAGGATAATAAAGACAATCTTGATTTCAGCGGTTTTAGTGCTGGTGTTGATTATAGATTTTGATCGAGCTTAAGATGGTTTAGATCCCTTAACGGGATCTAAACCAAGATCATTGTACGCACTACACAATGGCTTCAGTTCTAATTACATCGCCCGTATGACTAATTTTATCTCCCATATAACTAACTGCATCTCCAACATTAATAGTCCCACTGCTTAAAATTCGCGCCGTAATCCCTCCGTGTCCGCGTACTGCGTTATAACCTCCAGCTCCAAAAGTAGCCTCCATTGCCGAGCATGGGTGGCAAAGCCCTGTGTATTCCAGCAATACATCGCCAAGCAAAAAGCGTTTGTCTTTTAGCGCTAACAAATTAATTCCTGCTACTACAATGTTGCGACGCAATAGCGCTGGATCTATAGCTGCTCTGCCGAGCATTGAACCTATAGCAAATAAATGTTCACTTTGGATGAGCGTGATTTGGCGCTTACCATTTTTACTGCTGTAACGATCACCTGTTAAACCGTAACCAGCGTTGGCTTCAACGGCAGTCACCACAAGCATTGGTGCCTTACGTTCAGGGCGAATACCAATCCAGGCGACCCGACCAATTTGCGGGAGAGTATCGAAAAGCTCCTGAAGTGATTTGCTCATATTTTTATCTCTTGGGTGAAGATGAGAACAATATAAATTATTTAACGATGCGCATGTAAAGCATTTTGTGTGAGTGCTAACAATGTTTCAGGATCAATGTTTCAATATCAATGGTGCAAGATTTTTTATTGGGCATCTGAGATTTGTATAATTTATTTTTTCCAACTAGCGTCTTTATTCCCTTTAATGCATTCATTCACTTCATCGTCGATTAGGTTGTTTGGTTTAATGCAGTCTTTCAGCTTTCTTACATTGGCCGCAATTTGTAAGCTAGGGCTATTGATGGCCTCTTCATTTTCATCAGCTGCTCTGCAAGCAGTATCCCTGTAATTCGTATTATCCCATGATGGATTTTTGTTATTTTGGTCAATCCAATAATTACAGGTTTTTATCAGTTGTTGTGTTTGAGGGTTTTGGATTTTACTAGAGCGCAATTTTTGATGGTCAGTTTTAGCATTAAATTTTTGGCTATTAGTTGCGATTTTAATTTTTTGAATATTACTGCAATTATGCAGTTCATCTTCATAGCGGCTGATTTGTTGTTTGCGGGATTCCTGTTGTTTTGCTTTTCCGCCTCTCGCGTTTAAATTTTGCAAACGATTGATTCGGTTTTCGTAGCTTTCACAATTCAGTGCTGCGGCAATACTTGAAGTAGTTGTTGCGGTAAAAATTATTGTAGCTAATGCTAGGGTTGTTATTGCAGTTACTATCATCTTCATTTTTCCAAGCTCCATTTGGTGGCTGTTATAGCCTTGATTTTCAGTCCTTTTTCACCTAACTAAAGCCCGAGGCTAAATCATATAGGTGTCTGCGCATCATAAACGTTTCATCACAAACAAAAAAGGGGTGCGGTTAAGCTACCCCTTTTTTGTTTAAGCAATAACAATTAATTAATCTGTTTCAGATTAAAGTACTTGGTCACGCATTTTTGATAGTCGCCTTTGACTAAGGCATTGTAAGCAGTTTGATAACCAACTTGTTTGCAGGCAAAGGCACCACCACCTGGGTTGGTGGCAACATAACTCCAATCCTGATCCCAATAAATTAATATGGCTCCGGCACCTGTTGTTGTGAATGCAGCCATATTGGCGCAGCCCAATTTTTCGTTGGTACCGATAGGTACTTTTAAATAATTAGTGAATTGCGTGTAATACGCAATGCGATTTGCTGCCTGTGGTTTCTCGGCTCCGCTATTGCATTCAAGGCCACCGTTAATTACGTTAATGGTAGCACCAAAGCCCGGCTCGATACCTGCCGCGCGGTCTACATCATTTGGAACCCAGGTGCCGTCTACTACATGCAACATGCTTGGCTTGGGCGGTTGAGGGTATACAAAGAAGAACACTGCTGAGGCTACGTTCAACCAACTTTCCGCAACCTGGTCAGGATTGTTCAACAATACGGTTGCATCGCCAAACATGGCTAGTGAAAAAGGCCCATAGTTATAGTGATAACTTAATTGCTTCGCACCACGGCCGTAA
>JANYIO010000248.1 GCA_025362015.1 Gammaproteobacteria bacterium
TACCGTTGGTTTCTAAATCCAACACCAGCTTATCCAAGTCAGTACGCTGTTCCACACGCGCACTTTCTACACTGTAAGCTAAACGTCTTACCGGGCTGAAAGAAGCATCCAATTGCAAACGACCAATCGCACGACTTTCATCGTCATCTTTACGGCGGCTGTCAGCTGGTTGGTAACCGCGACCGCGCGCAATGGTCAAGCGCATTTTTAATTCAGTGTTACCTGTGATATTTGCAATTACGTGATCTGGATTTTTAATTTCCACATCATGGTCAAGTTGTATATCCGCAGCAGTTACAATGCCTGGGCCTTTTTTGTTAAGCGTAAGAACAGTTTGATCCTTACCATGCATAACAATCGCAACGCCTTTGAGATTTAAAAGAATCTCAATAACGTCTTCGCGAACCCCTTCAATGTCACTGTACTCGTGCAATACGCCATCGATTTCAGCTTCAACAATGGCACAACCGGCCATTGATGATAGAAGAATACGACGCAATGCGTTGCCAAGCGTATGTCCAAAGCCACGCTCCAAAGGCTCCAACACAACGCGAGCGTGTGTTGGGCTACTTTCGGATACGTCGATATGACGCGGAGTTAAAAATTCGTTTACTGCTGTCTGCATAGCCACACCTGTTAGCGTTTCTGTTTAGGGACCGACTAAATCGGGCTCTTACTTAGAGTAAAGCTCTACAATGAGGTTCTCATTGATATCAGCTGGCAAATCGCTGCGATCAGGAATGCGCTTGTACACGCCTTCTTTTTTCTCAGCGTTAACATCTACCCATTCAACATTGCTACGTTGACCGGCAAGATTAATAGCACTTTGAATGCGCAATTGTTTTTTAGCTTTTTCACGAACAGCAACTACGTCGCCCGCCGCTACTTGATAAGAAGCGATGTTAACGGTTTTGCCATTTACACTGATTGCTTTATGCGAAACGAGTTGGCGTGATTCAGCGCGAGTTGAGCCGAAACCCATGCGGTAAACAACATTATCCAAGCGCGATTCAAGCAATTTTAATAAGTTCTCACCACTAGCGCCTTTTTGACGAGCAGCTTCTTTGTAATAGCTGCGGAATTGCTTTTCAAGAATGCCGTAAATACGACGTACTTTTTGCTTTTCACGCAACTGCACACCATAGTCAGACAAACGACCACGACGTTGGCCGTGTTGGCCTGGTGCAGTTTCTAATTTACATTTTGAATCAAGCGCACGAGCACCACTCTTTAAAAAAAGATCAGTGCCTTCACGGCGAGACAGTTTACAGGTAGGTCCAATATAACGAGCCATTATCTATTCTCCTTACACACGACGTTTTTTCGGCGGACGACAGCCGTTGTGAGGAATCGGTGTAACGTCAGTGATGTTGGTAATTTTGTAACCAACATTATTCAGGGCGCGAACAGCTGATTCACGACCTGGGCCAGGGCCTTTAACTTCGACGTCAAGATTTTTCAATCCGTATTCTTTTGCAGCTTCACCAGCGCGCTCGGCAGCAACCTGAGCAGCAAATGGTGTACTTTTACGTGAACCACGGAACCCAGAGCCACCAGAGGTAGCCCAGCTAAGTGCGTTACCTTGACGATCAGTGATCGTCACAATGGTGTTGTTAAAAGAAGCGTGAATGTGTGCAACACCATCCACTACTGTCTTTTTCACTTTCTTTTTGGTTGTGGTTTTATTACTTGGCTTCGCCATAGCAATTCTTCCTACTAAATTAGTTATCTAAGTGAATGAAACCTAAGAGCAATTATTTTTTAATTGGCTTACGCGGACCTTTACGGGTACGAGCGTTGGTTTTTGTACGCTGACCACGAAGCGGTAAACTACGACGATGGCGCAAACCACGGTAGCAACCCAAATCCATCAAACGCTTGATATTCATAGATATAACACGTCGCAAGTCACCTTCAACGGTGCGCTTAGCAACCTCAGCACGGATCGCGTCCATCTGTTCTTCAGAAAGAGTGCTAACTTTAGCCTCTTCAGAAATACCAGTGGCAGCACAGATCTGCTTAGCTGTGGTACGACCAATCCCGAAAACATAAGTCAACGAGATAACGGCGTGTTTGTTATCTGGTATGTTTACACCAGCAATACGAGCCATTCAATTTACTCCAGTAACACTTTAAATGTGGCGCTGACAGTGTTAATCGCCACCCTCACCGCGAAAGGCGCGCAGGATAACGATAAAAACACCACAAAGCAATAGCTTGACGATTTCTCACCAAACGACAGTCAACGCCCCCTATGTCAATGCCTCTGCATCACTTACAGAAAGCAAGAGGCAGGTAGCTAGTAACTACCTGCCTCTTGCTCTTAAGCAAGGACACCAAGAGGGCATCAACCCTGACGCTGCTTATGGCGTGGCTCAACAGCGCAAATTACACGCAGAACACCGTTGCGACGCACCATTTTACAATTACGACAAATTTTCTTAACAGACGCACGAACTTTCATTATTCAACCTCAAAATCCTGGATTAACGAGCGTTACCGCTACCGTAACCTTTTAAGTTTGATTTCTTCATCAGTGATTCGTACTGATGAGACATCAAGTGAGCTTGTACCTGTGACATAAAGTCCATTACTACCACTACTACAATGAGTAATGAAGTACCACCCAGATAGAAAGGCACATTGGTGACCACTATTAAGGCTTGAGGTAACAAACAAACTAAGGACATATAAATAGCGCCAACAACTGTTAAGCGAGTCAAAACGCTATCGATATATTTTGCAGAATGCTCACCAGGACGAATCCCGGGAATATAAGCACCTGACTTTTTCAAATTATCTGCCACTTCTTTCGGATTAAACATTAATGCCGTGTAAAAGAAACAGAAAAACGTAATCAAACCCGAAAACAACAAAATATTAAGGGGCTGACCTGGGCCGATAGCCAAAGCAAAATCTTGTAAGAATTCTTTTACAGGGCCCTCACCACCTTGACCAAACCACTGGGCAATTGATGCGGGAAACAACAGAATACTACTAGCAAAAATTGCCGGTATAACGCCAGCCATATTAATTTTTAAAGGTAAATGGCTAGATTGCGAACCATAGCCCTGACGACCCGGCTGTCTTTTAGCGTAATTAACAGTAATTCTGCGCTGACCACGCTCGATGCGAATTACTAACCATACAACTAGCAATGCGAGAGCCGCTACAAAAAGCAAAGAAATAGGGTTTAAATCACCTTGACGAGCACTTTCAAGTGCCTGCCCAACTGCTCTTGGCATGCCAGCAACAATACCCGCAAAAATCAACATAGATATACCATTACCTATGCCGCGCTCAGTAACTTGTTCACCCAGCCACATCATAAAGACTGCACCAGTCACCAAAGAAACTACTGATGTAAAGTAATAAGCAAACCCAGCTTCACCGCCGTAAGCGTAAGAATGAAAACTTGCCGCCATGGCAAACGCCTGCACGGTTGCTAAAACAACAGTAAAATAACGCGTGTATTGGTTTATTTTTCTTCTTCCGGCATCACCTTCCTTCTTAAGCTGTTCTAAAGAAGGTGCTACAGAACTGAGCAACTGCATGATAATCGAGGCAGAAATATAGGGCATAATCCCCAAAGCCAAGATACTCATACGAGCCAAAGCACCACCCGAAAACATGTTAAACATGCCTAGGATTGTGCCTTGATTTTGATTAAATAAATTTGCAATGCGTTCAGGATCCAATCCGGGAATTGGAATATGAGTCCCCATACGGTACACCAATATAGCCAAAAAGAGAAAACGAAGGCGAGCCCAAAGCTCGCCTAAACCTTTTTGATTCGCTAACGGCATATTATTAGTGATAGCCATGAGTGTCTTACTCTTCTACAGTACCGCCAGCAGCTTCAATAGCAGCCTTAGCACCTTTGGTTACAGCCAAACCTTTTACGGTCACAGCCTTAGTTAACTCACCAGAAAGGAAGATCTTTGCGCGCTTAATAATCGAGCCAACAAGATCTGCTTGCTTAAGAGTTTCTAAATCCACTAAAGAGCCTTCGACCAGATTCAATTCAGACAAACGAATCTGAGCGCTTACGCGACCAATACGTGAAGTAAAACCATACTTTGGCAAACGAATTTGTAAAGGCATTTGACCACCTTCAAATCCTGGCTTAACAGAACCACCTGAGCGCGACTTCAAACCTTTATGACCGCGACCACAAGTTTTTCCAAGACCACTACCAATACCACGGCCTACACGTTTTCTATTACGGATTCTGCCCGGTGCGGGGCTAAGAGTATTTAAACGCATCTTATTCTCCCACTACCTTGACCAGATAATTAACTTTGTTAATCATGCCGCGAACTGAAGGAGTATCTTCAACTTCAACAGTATGGTTAATGCGACGCAAGCCTAAACCTGCAACGCACGCTTTGTGATTTTTCAGGCGGTGAGCAACGCTCTTCACCTGAGTCACTGTAATCATTTTCTTAGACATGGTTTATCCACCATCGTAAATCGAAAATTCGATTAGTTCAGAATATCTTCAACACTTTTGCCACGCTTTGCAGCAACAGCTTCTGGAGAAGTCATTGCCTTAAGGGCATTAAATGTTGCACGAACAACGTTCACTGGATTAGTTGATCCGTAGATCTTGGCCAGTACGTTCTGAACGCCTGCAATTTCAAGTACAGCACGCATCGCACCACCGGCGATTACGCCAGTACCTTGAGAAGCTGGCTGCATATAAACTTTAGAGGCGCCATGCACACCCTTGATAGGATATTGCAAAGTGTCACCGTTGAGTTCAACTGTAATCATGTTGCGACGCGCTGCTTCCATAGCTTTTTGAATTGCTATGGGCACTTCGCGTGCTTTACCACGACCGAAACCTACCTTTCCACTACCATCACCAACAACTGTTAATGCGGTAAATTGGAAGATACGACCACCTTTTACAGTTTTAGCAACACGATTGACTTGTACTAATTTCTCTTGCAAGCCTTCGTTGTTGTCTTCTTCTTTCTTAGAGTATGCCATATCTTAACCTTTAGAATTCCAGACCACCTTCACGCGCAGCATCAGCCAAGGCTTTGATACGTCCGTGGTATTTAAAACCACTACGATCAAAGGCAACTCGCGTAATGCCCGCAGCTTTTCCACGCTCTGCAATCAGACTACCAACTGCTTTAGCGGCATCAGCATTGCCAGTTTTACCACTGCGTAAATCTTTGTCGAGAGTAGAGGCGCAGGCCAACACTCTTGAACCATCTTCAGCAATCAATTGTGCATATATGTGTCGTGGCGTGCGGTGAACCGACAAACGTGTGACACACAATTCGCGAATCTTGGCACGAGCACGGCGCGCACGGCGAAGACGAGATAACTTCTTATCGCTCATAACCTAGCCCTTACTTCTTCTTAGCTTCTTTACGAAGTACTACTTCGTCCGAATAACGTATACCTTTGCCTTTGTAGGGCTCTGGTTGACGATACGAACGAATCTCGGCAGCAACTTGACCAAGCAATTGCTTATCTGCGCCTTTTAGTACTATCTCAGTCTGTGTGGGGGTTTCGACAGCCACGCCTGCAGGCAGAACGTAGTTAACTGGATGAGAGAGACCCACAGACAGGTTTACAGTGTTACCTTCCGCTTTAACACGATAACCAACGCCAACCAAAGTCAGTTTCTTCTCAAAACCCTGATTAACACCAATCACCATATTGCTGACCAAAGCACGTGTAGTGCCTGCCAACGCGCTAGACTGCTTGGCACCATCGCGCGGAGTGAAAGTTAACACAGTACCTTCCTGCTTAACTTCAACATTCGCGTGAATTTGGAGCGCCAACGTACCCTTACCGCCTTTAATAGTAAGCGACTGACCCTTGAGGGTTACACTTACAGCGGCAGGTACTTCAACCGGACTTTTTGCAACTCGTGACATGACAAATTCCTAATTAGAATACTGTGCAAAGAACTTCACCACCAACGCCTGCGGCGCGTGCAGCTCTATCAGTCATTACACCTTTACTGGTAGAAACTATAGCAATGCCCAAACCAGCACGGACAGTCGGTATAGCTGCTTTGCCAGCATAATTACGCAGACCTGGACGGCTCACGCGGTCGATCTCTACGATAACTGGCTTACCTTCAAAATACTTCAGGTCCAGAGTAAGTTCTTGCTTTAGACTTTCACTTACTGAAAAACCATTAATATAACCCTCGTTAGAGAGTACTTTTGCAACACTTACCTTCAACTTTGATGAAGGCATAGTGACAGATGTTTTACCAACTAGTTGCGCATTGCGAACGCGGGTAAGCATATCTGCCAGGGGATCTTGCATACTCATAAGATTCTGCTCCTAAAATTAAGCTCGGGGCTTACCAGCTTGCTTTCACAAGACCAGGGACATCGCCACGCATTGCAGCTTCACGTAGCTTATGACGGCACAAGCCAAATTTGCGATAAACACCGTGTGGGCGACCGGTCAAACGACAACGGTTACGTCTACGGCTAGCACTCGCATCGCGAGGCTGCTTTTGCAATTTGATTTGCGCTTCCCATACCTGCTCTTGAGTCGATGAAGTGCTAACAATAGTAGCCTTCAACTCAGCACGTTTAGTTGCGAATTTTTTTACGGTATTTGTGCGCTTTAATTCGCGCGCAATCATAGATTTCTTTGCCATGACTTTACCTTTAGCCTTTAAATGGGAAGTTGAAGGCTTTTAACAGAGCGCGACCTTCTTCATCAGTGCGAGCTGTCGTAGTGATACAAATATCCAAACCACGGAGCTTGTCAACTTTGTCGTAATCAATTTCAGGGAATATGATTTGTTCAGTCACACCCATTGAAAAGTTACCACGACCATCAAATTGCTTGGGGCTAATACCACGGAAATCGCGAATACGAGGAATAGCTATAGTTACTAGACGATCCAAGAATTCATACATACGATCTTGACGCAGAGTTACTTTACAACCGATTGGCCAGCCATCACGAATTTTGAAGCCCGCAATTGATTTGCGCGCTGCAGTGACAACTACTTTCTGACCACATATCTTAGTCAGATCGCTTACCGCGTTATCAAGCACTTTCTTATCGCCAACAGCTTCACCAACACCCATATTCAGAGTGATTTTAGTGATGCGCGGGACATCCATAACATTCGCAAGACCCAACTCTTCTTTAAGTTTTGGGGCGAGTTCTTTCTTGTATAGTTCTTTAAGCCTAGCCATGTCTAATTACGCCTCTACGGCTTCGCCATTGGATTTGAAAACGCGTACTTTGTCGCCATTTTCAAGTACTTTGAAACCAATACGATCTGCTTTCTTAGTTGCTGAATTGTAAATTGCAACATTAGAAGAGTGCATCGATGCTTCTTTTTCAATAATCCCGCCGGCAACACCCGCCTGAGGATTAGGTTTTTGGTGCTTCTTGATCATGTTAATGCCAGAAACAATAATACGGTCTTCTGCGAGTACACGAACTACCTTCCCGCGCTTGCCCTTATCACGCCCTGCAATAACAATAATTTCGTCATCACGTTTAATTTTACGCATATCTCTGCCTCGATTCTCTAGTTAGCCGAAGTACTTAAAGTACTTCAGGCGCGAGAGAAATGATTTTCATGAATTTCTCGCCACGCAACTCTCGAGTTACTGGTCCAAAAATACGTGTACCAATCGGAGCATCCTGGTTATTCAGCAGTACTGCAGCATTATCGTCAAACTTGATCAATGAACCGTCTTGACGACGCACACCTTTCTTTGTGCGCACTACAACTGCCTTCATTACTTGGCCTTTCTTCACCTTACCGCGAGGAATAGCTTCCTTCACAGTAACCTTGATGATGTCACCCACGCCGGCATAGCGACGGTGGGATCCGCCAAGAACCTTGATGCACATGACACGGCGAGCGCCGCTGTTGTCAGCCACATCTAAGTAACTTTCTGTTTGAATCATCGTCCGTCTCCGAAACTCTTAAAATACGCGAGGATCAATTAGACCCCTGCAGCACGCTCTTCAATTTTTACCAAAGACCAAGTTTTGGTTTTTGATAGTGGACGTGACTCAGCAACAGTCACGATATCACCCATCTTGCACTCATTGTTTTCGTCGTGAGCGTGAAGCTTGGAAGACTTAGTGGTGTATTTACCATAAAGCTCATGCTTAACGCGACGCTCAATCAGTACACTGATAGTTTTATCCATTTTGTCGCTAACAACTTTTCCGGTTAAAGTACGAGCCATCGTTAGTTACCTGCCTTTTGTCTTAGCGCTGTCTTAATGCGTGCGATGTCTTTACGAACTTGCGCTAGCAAGTGAGTTTGGCTCAATTGGCCAGTTGAAGCTTGCATACGAAACTTAAACTGATCTTTCAATTGTTCCAACAAGACGCCATTCAGCTCTTCGACGGATTTTTCGCGCAATTCTGAACCTTTCATCACATCACCGAACGTTTAACAAATGTTGTCATAATTGGCAATTTTGCCGAGGCAAGAGCGAAAGCTTCGCGAGCTAATTCTTCGCTCACGCCGTCCATCTCATATAAAACCTTGCCCGGACGAATTTGTGCTACCCAGTACTCCACATTACCCTTACCTTTACCTTGACGAACTTCAAGAGGTTTTTCGGTAATTGGCTTATCCGGAAACACACGAATCCAGATTTTTCCGCCACGCTTAACGTGACGAGTCATCGCTCTACGTGCTGCTTCAATTTGACGAGCAGTTAAGCGACCGCGACCAGTTGCCTTCAAGCCAAAATCACCAAAGCTAACTTTGGAGCCACGTTGGGCCAAGCCGCGGTTGCGGCCTTTCATCTGCTTGCGAAACTTTGTACGCTTAGGTTGTAACATTTTGCGTACCCCTTACTTGGATTTAGCGGCTTTTTTCTTAGGTTCAGCTTCAGCAACTACGTCGCCAATCACTTCACCTTTGAAAATCCAGACTTTTACACCAATAATGCCGTAAGTGGTGTGCGCTTCAGCGGTTGCATAATCGATATCCGCACGTAAAGTGTGGAGAGGAACGCGACCTTCACGATACCATTCACTACGTGCAATCTCAGCACCACCTAAACGACCACCCACTTGAATCTTGATGCCTTCGGCACCTTGACGCATGGCGTTCTGTACCGCGCGCTTCATAGCACGACGGAACATTACGCGGCGCTCTAATTGCTGGGCTACGCCCTGAGCAACTAATGCACCATCCAAGTCTGGCTTACGAATTTCTTCAATGTTGATATGGACGGGCACGCCCATTTGCTTAGTAAGCTCTAAACGAAGCTTATCAACATCTTCACCTTTTTTGCCGATGACAATACCAGGACGCGCCGTGTGAATGGTGATGCGTGCAGTGTTAGCTGGACGCTCAATATCAACACGACTTACAGATGCGCTAACCAGCTTGTCTTGAATGTACTTACGTACTTTCAAATCAACAATCAACTTATCTGCGTAATCAGTACCATCAGCATACCAAATAGAGGTGTGCTTCTTGATAATACCGAGACGTATACCGTTCGGATGTACTTTCTGACCCATAACGCCTGCTCTCTTACTTGTCGGCTACTTTAACGGTGATATGACAAGTGCGCTTGGTGATGCGGTCAGCACGGCCTTTTGCACGTGGACTTACGCGCTTCAGACTTGTGCCCTCATCAACGAAGATTGTTGAAACTTTTAAAGAATCAACATCAGCACCTTCATTATGTTCTGCATTAGCAATTGCAGATTCCAGTACTTTCTTAATAATCTCTGCACCCTTTTTGGTACTGAATGCAAGAGTATCAAGAGCTTGTTCAACGCCTTTACCGCGAATTTGATCAGCCACCAAACGCGCTTTTTGCGCCGACAGACGAGCACCGGTTAATTTTGCTGCTACTTCCATCGTATACCTCGATTAGCGTTTTTTCGCTTTCTTATCAGCGGCGTGGCCACGATAAGTGCGGGTTGCTGCAAATTCGCCAAGTTTATGACCAACCATCTCTTCATTTACCAATACTGGTACATGCTGACGACCGTTGTGCACAGCCAAGGTCAAACCAACCATTTCCGGCATGATCATAGAACGGCGCGACCAAGTTTTAATTGGACGACGATCGTTAGCTGCGATCGCTGCTTCGACCTTCTTAATCAGGTGAAGATCTATAAAAGGACCTTTTTTCAGTGAACGTGGCACTGTTACTTCCTCTCTCAGCTGCTGTTGAAGGCGCGATTATTTCTTATCGCGACGACGAACAATCATCTTGTCTGTGCGCTTATTGCTGCGCGTTTTGTATCCCTTAGTAGGAACACCCCATGGTGAAACTGGGTGACGACCACCCGACGTACGTCCCTCACCACCACCCATTGGGTGATCGACAGGGTTCATCGCCACACCGCGAACGGTAGGACGAACACCACGCCAGCGAGTAGCACCAGCCTTACCCAAGGAACGCAGATTGTGTTCACTGTTGGATACTTCACCCAACGTTGCACAACAATCACTCAACACCTTGCGCATTTCACCACTGCGTAAACGCAAGGTTGCATAAGCACCGTCACGCGCAACCAGCTGTGCAGAAGCACCTGCTGAACGAGCGATCTGAGCACCTTTACCAGGCTTGAGCTCAACACAGTGAACAACAGAACCGAGCGGAACGTTGCGCAATGGCATGGTATTACCAGGCTTGATTGCAGCGGCATTGCCAGATTCAATTTTGTCACCTACTACCAAACCTTTAGGAGCGATAATGTAACGACGCTCACATCGGCATAACAAACCAGAGCAATAAATGCAGTACGATTTGGATCGTATTCAATACGCTCTACGGTTGCTGGAATTCCATCTTTATTACGACGGAAATCAACCACACGGTAATGTTGCTTGTGACCACCACCGATATGACGGGTAGTGATACGGCCAGTGTT
>JANYIO010000324.1 GCA_025362015.1 Gammaproteobacteria bacterium
CCTACAATAATCACGATGTTAATAATATTCGCAATAGCATTGTCATGGGCGGCGGCGCACTTATGGATATAGGTTGTTACTGCATTTCACTATCACGTTTTATTTTTGCTGAAGAACCATTACGCGTGCTCGGGCAAATTACACCTTACGCAGGTTATGAAGTGGATTGTTTTGTATCGGGCATGATGGAGTTTGCTGATGGCAATGCTACGTTCACTGCATCCACCAAAATTGAGCCTGCGCAATACGTTGCGATTAATGGCGAGCAGGGCAGTATTTTTATTCCGGTTCCATTTAATCCCATCGCTGATACCGGCACGCATTTAGTACTTAAACGGAATGAAGAACATGAGGAAATTGTAATCATCACCAGTGACCACTATCGCAACATGGCTGATGCTTTTGCGCAAAGTATTTTGCAACACGAAAATATACCCACTCCCTTAAGTGATGCACTCGCCAATATGAAAATTATTGACGCTATTTTTGCCAGCGCGCAAACCAATCAATGGCATAGCATCCTATAAATTTTACTCTGAGCTTCAGGCTTACTTTATTAAGATGAAAATAAATAACGCAACACGAAATAATATGAGCAACAACATGAGCAGCAACACGAACAGCAAGATGAAAAAAATTATCCCTTTTATTATTTTTTGTTGCACTTTTTTGATCCAACCAATACTGGCAGAGGAAAACTCTGCCGAGCGCATAGCAGCACCACTGCAAACGCTAATCAAACAATTTAAACACGATCCAAGCACAGAAGCGGAAGTCATTTTACACAGCACTAAAATCACAATTGATGAGCATTATTTTAGCCATACCACCACTTATGTAGCGGTGTATATCAACAGCGATGAAGCCGTGCGCGACTACAGCCAAATCAGTATTTCATTTAACAGTTTTTATGAAGATATAGCACTCGAGTTTGCCCAAGTACGCACAACTGAAGGGCAGATGGATAGCATCAAACCCGATGCTACTCAAATTCAAAGCCCAACCGATGAAAATTTTTATCACGATCGCAAAGAACTCTTATTTTCCTTACCTAATGTACGCAAAGGTTCTGTGATTGAATTTCAATATCGCTATACCGACACCAAGAAAATTATTACCAACCAATGGTTCGATAGTTTTAGTTTGCACTGGTGGGAAGATCGCGCGGCCAATCAAGGTTCGCGCGCCGATAGAGTAGCCGTAACTGAACTCAGCATTACTGCACCAAAAAGTTTTACGTTTTATAATAATAACGTTAGCACTTTTGGCATAACACAAACCCGCCAGGAAAAAGGCGATCTACAAACAGTCACATGGAAAGGCAAAAATTTAGCAAAAATTGTACTGCAAGATAATATGTCACGCAATCACACCCTCTCGCCACATCTGCGCATAAGTACTATGGCCTCATGGAAGCAAGTTGCTGACTGGTCCAATCAATTAATTACACCGCATTTAATTACCGATGCGAAACTAGATACTTTAATTAATGAACTAGCAAAAACGGCCATTACACCAGATGAAAAAATCAAAGCCGTCTATCGCACACTCCAAGATAAAGTGCGCTATGTATTTGCACATGTTGGCCGTGGCGGCTACGAGCCACACAATGCGTTTGAAGTGCTCAGTAACGGCTATGGCGATTGCAAAGATCAGTCTGCATTAGCGGTTACCATGCTGCGTAAATTGGGCATAAAAGCAGACCCAGCATTACTTGTCACACGCTCGCGCGGCATTCCCGACATGACGGTTACCAGCGTTGGCTTTGACCACATGATTGTGCACATTCCCACACAAACAGGCTCACCGGAAATATGGATGGACACCAGTGGCGACACGACATTATTTCCCGGCTTTTCAGTGGGGCTGGAAGGCCAACCGGCACTCATCGTAAATAAGGAAACACAAACTATTGTTAGCATTCCCGCGCTAGCAACCGAACAACATTTCTCTCACTTTGATTTAGTGTTTGATAAATTTGAAGGGAAAAATACCGAAGCCAATTTCAGCATGAAGTTTGGCGGTATGTTTGAACAACGTCTACGCGGTATGTGGCAACTGTCCCGCGAGCGCGATAAAACTTTTCGCGAAATGATAGGGCATATTTTTCCAGTAGCGGAAGTTGTTGCACTCAATGGCAACAACGCTGATAACATGTGGCAAGGGTTTGATCTTACCGGCCGTTTTATTTATAAAAACATTTGGAACGGCAATAAAGATAAATTGAATTACGGCTTTAATATTATTCAACTCATTGGTCTATTTGCGGATCTGCACGATCTGCATAAGCCGGAGGACCGCGTGCAGGACTATGTCAATGATCCAGGTTATATGCTTTCTGCACGTTTAGTTTTCACTCGCCCCAGCCCAGAGCACATAGCGGTACTCAATAGCCAAGGACAAAATTTTGATAACCTGTACTTTTCACTCGTACAAAAAAGTCACGAAGAAAATGGTAACTTTATTATCGAAATAACTTTCGTATTAAAACCCAGCCAAATAACACCACAAGACTATCCAAAATTCTATTCGTTAATACATCAATTGCTCGACAGTAGCGATTGGTCGATCAGCTACAATTATGACAAAGCTGCAGCCGAGCTTGTCGCATTAAACCAAAGTGCAACCAGTAGCGGCAAAGCGGCTAACTTTATTGCACTAGCACGGCTACAAATTAAAAACGGTGCTTACGATAAAGCATTGGAAGCGGCAACCCAGGCAGTAAAAAATGAACCTAAAAATGGCGAAGCTTATTATGTATTGGGTTTAGCGCAGGGCTACAGTAATTTACTCTACGAATCTGAAAAATCTTTTGTCAAAGCAGAAGAGCTAGGTTTCCAGATTTAATAAAAGCCACCTATCCGAATCATTAGGCCGAATCATTGGACCGAATCATTGGGATACAGCAGAGAAAATCTTTATTCAATGAAATTTTTTATTCATATTTTACTTCTGGCAATCTTAACAAGTTGTTCTGTTCAACAACAACTTTCAACTAAAGCCATGAGCACACCGCCGGTGGTGAACAGTAAAATTGCCCTATTATTGCAGGATTCGCAAAAAACTAACCATGCGCCAACCATAAGTCAGTTGATACAAAAGGTTGCGCTGGATCCGAATAACCCGGAGCCGTTGTATAACCTGGGCTATACGCATATGCAAAGCTCTCAAAGCAATGACAATATGCACGAACATGATTTGGCCATTAACTACTTCAATGAAGTGTTAATGATGGTTCCTGGCAATCAGGCAGTATTGCTCGCGCTTTATTATATTTATTACAACGATACGCTACACAATCGCAAGCCATCTGCCTTTGCGGATGCAAAAAGTATTTTTTTGCAATTACCTGAAGCCGCGCGTAGCACACTTAACCCGCCGTCATTGGCCAAGTATGCACTTACTGCTAGCTGGCAACAAACGCAGCATCAACCAAACCATCAATATTTGCGCGAAATTTTATTGGAGGCGATTCGAGAGCACCCACAAAGTGACGCTGCCTACATTGAGCTGGCAAAATTTTATAACGATGACCACTACTTTTCATTGGCGCTAGCAACATTAAAATTAGGTGCCGAAAGTATTCATGACTCCATGGATTTATACAAAGCAATTGCCACGACTTACGAAAAGCGTGCCGATGTAAATGGCTGTAATTATGAGCGCAGCAGTGATATTGCCAATGCTGCCAAATATTACAAACTGGCAATCCCATTAAAACCTACGGAGCAAAACTTACACTATAATTTATCACGCACATTGTTCGATCAGAACCTGAATAATCTTGGGATTAATGAAGCCGATATTGCACTGGAGCTGGATGAGAACAAAGTCGACTTGGCAATTGCTGCACAAAACTATTCTATGTTAGGGAATAATCAAAAAGCCGACGCGCTATTATTACGTGCGCTCAACAGTGGCTATGCCATTAGCGAAACCGGCTATCACGAAATCCTAATGAATGAAGGGGATTGGAAAAATGCTGCCAAAGGTTTTTCAGCTTACATCAATATCCGTGAAACCTATAGCATTTATGATTTAATTAAGAACGACATAATTTCCCAACAAGCCCAACAACAGCCCGAGCCTATCAATAAAAAAATATCACTCAATAATAACTGGGAAGAAAATCTATTTAAGTATTGGAATGCAAAAATTAGCGCTGACCAATTAAAAAATTTAGCGCGCACTAGCTGCGAAAAAACTGAATTTTATTTTTATAGCGGTTATCAGGATTATCGCGATGGGAAAACTGCACTAGCGAAAACAAAATTTTCCGAAGCGATCAACCAAAATACTTATCGATTTATTGAGCGGCCACTGGCACGTTATTTTTTAGAGAAATAAAAATAAATTTTGCGCAACATGCAGTAATGTTGGTGGTGAAAAGCTCTTGCACCCAAGCTGCAACTTGGATGCAATACCTACCGAATAAATCCGCGCTAAAATGCTGAAGAAATTTTTAAGCGCAGGCTATTATCAAGATCGCCAGTAAAATATTGCTGGTATTGCAAACCCAGTGCAAAGCCACCGAAATTATGACCTATGCCCAGGATGCCATAAGCACCGCCCTCAATATTAATATCTTCCGAATCACAACCATTGCAATAGGCAATATTTCTTGAGGCACCCAATGAAACACTATACCCGGCACGAACCTCAAAAAAGTGATCTTTATTTTCCCCAAAATTAATTTTGGGGCCGTACTCCACAACCAACATACCGCCTGAGGCAGAAGATTTCTTTTCACCATGATCGGTTAAGTTGGTGAATCCAGCCTTATCATTTAAAAACAAAATATCTACCCCTAGCGAAAGGGTAAAATTGTTACTATTGGTATAGCGTTCAGCTGCGAC
>JANYIO010000019.1 GCA_025362015.1 Gammaproteobacteria bacterium
TTACAAAGATGACCCTTACCATAACACCCCACGCAGAACAGCGCGTCTGGCGGGATGGGTCATCACGCACACCAAAGGTTATGCGGCGCCTTACAACAAGCAAGTCTCCATTTTTTATAACACAACACTGATTACCCAGCGCGGATTTAACGAGTTAAAAAACAGTATGCAAGCACAGCCCGCAGCATCACCAAAACCCATAGCATTAATGCTGGAAAGTACTCAAAAAAACCAAGCCCAACATAATAATACCGCGCCCAATAAAGCGCATGAGAAGGTCATGCAGCAAATGCGAGAATGGGGTCTTTAGCTAGATGAAACGTAAGATTTTTTACGATGCTATCAGTGTGATTTTTACGGTAGCAGTCATTTGTTTTATTGCGTATGGCATAGACACAGATTGTCCTAACACAGCCATTTATGTGCATTGCAGCCAACAGTGAGAATGAGATGAGCGAAATTGATTACGAAAAATTAGCAGGCACTATCGCGCAAAAACTACAATTGTTTCCAGCACCAGAAAAAATACTATGGGACGCTACCGCCTGCGCACATTATTTATCCGTTAGTGAGCGGCACTTTGTAGACTGGCTTTCAAAACAATTTGGATTCCCAAGCCCTATCGTTTTCCCCAGTCGCACCGGCGGTGGGCGCGGTCAATCACGTTGGTATGCCATTGAAATAACGAATTGGGTACATAAACAAAAGAGGGCTAGCTAATGAAAAAGTCAACAAAAACCCAAATTAGGGATGCAAAGCGAAGTGGGTGGAACGCGGGTAAAGACACCGGAAAGTACAGGGTGGATCGCCAGAGCGAGACCACCATTATGAGAGTGCGGATTTAGGCTTTGCATATGAAAGTGCATTTTTTGAAGGTGAAGACGCAAAAGAAAAAGTTACTAATCCGTACAAATAAATCAATCCAACTGCCCCGCCAACTCAGCTGCCGATTTATTGTAGTACGTCATCAATTGCTTAATATCTCGGTGGCCAACCATGCGCGCCAAATCCAGCACATCTAATTTTTTCGCGAGGCGTGTAATCGCTTCATGCCTGGTGTCATGAAACGTTAGCCCTTCAATGCCAGCGCGCCCAACACCTTTTTTAAATAACGTACTCAGCGTGCCCGACGGCATATTAAACACCGGCTCATCAAGTGCCCATGGTTGCAACTTACACAGCAAGCGAACAGCTTCAGTCGATAGCGGCACATAACGTGGCAATCCGTTTTTAGTGTCTGGCAAATAGACAGTGCGTTTTTCAATATCAATATTTCGAGCAACTAGCGAACAAATCTCACCAGCACGCATTGCTGATTCTATCGCCAACAAAAAAGCTACAGCGACGCGTTGCTGTTGTTGAATAATGGGATATTCATTTGAATATTTTAATGCAGTTAAAATAGCGTTAATTTCGTTATCCAAAATACGGCGATCACGATGCGGTGGATTTTTAGGGCGCTTTAAATCGTTGAAAGGATTGTGCTCCATTAATCGCCATCGCCGCGCCTGTGTTAAGCAGTGGCTAATCAAACTTAGCTCGCGATTTACTGAAGACGATAACACTGTTTTTGAGCGCCGTAGAATAAAAGCCTCCACATCTTCACGCTGCAGATCTATCAGCCTTACTTGAGCAATCGGGTCGCGACCAAATCCAGCCAAACGTATCACTTCCCAGCGAGCGCCTTTCTTAAGTTGGGAAACCTCATCAGCATAACGCGTAAAAACATGAGCAAGAGTATGTGTAGAGCTAGCTGGCACAGGCGGCACACTCAACTGAAACTCCATTTCACTTGCCCATGACCGCGCCGCCATTTTGGAGGGAAGGCTTTTTGATTTTCGCAGCCCGTTAACACAAACCTCAGCCTTCCACTTGTCTGCCACTTTTCGAAATGTAGCCATAAACGTAACCCTCCCAGTCGTAAATTTGTCGTAAACACTTTACGATATTACGCAAACTATGGCGAGCTTTGGCGACACTAAAAACAAAAAAAACCCGCGAAAGCCTTGTTCTACGGGCTTTGGCGGGTTATTGTGAATCGTGAAGATTCTGTGATGGTGCCGAGGCCGCACCCATAAAGCATTCTAAACATCAACATATATAATGGTATAAAAGCATCGCACTTATTTTATGCCCCCAAATATGCCCCCACACCTGTGTTGCTACCCTATTTTTCTTGATGAATGGGTCGCTAGAAAGACGCTTTTAAATTCGATTCCGAAATAGGAAAACGAATCCAATCACTCCTCAATGACGAATAGTAAATCTGCTTTAAAAGCTATACCCGTCAAATGATGCGCTTCCACAATATTTTTGAAAGTGTTATTGCAATAAACGTCTGTACATCTATTAAAAGTCGTTTTAAAAACCACTTTATCCTTAACATCACTATTATCGAATTTTAAACTTTTAACACCTACTACAGAACCGTCCTCAAGTATGTGCTGACTTTGCTCCTTATCAACTTCGCCCAAGGTTAAACAATTAAAAATATAATAAATCTCGCCCTGACAATTAACAGGTAAAAACTCACCAAAGCCCGTCAATACCTCATACAACACCTCATAGGCTTTAACAGATAACACCAATGCGGCACCGCTCAACCAAAGTGACACATCAGGAATCGTGAGTGGGGGTGAATCTTCACTTTGCGTAAAATGCGATTCAATGTTTTTCCACCACGGCTCTAAACTCATGTTGTGGTAGCTAAAATGAAAAATCTCAGCATCACTGTAATTTTCTGGCATGAGATTAATAAAATCATCAACTTGAAGCGCTAACCATTGAAAATCATAACCATCATTGGTGACTAGGTAAGTATTGGTCATGCACCACCCCAACTATCATCCGGCGGCATAGTCACTTTATCAGGTTGTTTTCCGCTTTCCAAAAGTAGGCGAACTCTTCTAAGGCTTGCCCGCATAGAGTTTTCATCCATAGCAATCTTTGTTGAGGAAAATACCCACTTTTCATAATTATGGGTATGTAATTCCAAATGACTTTTAGAGTTAGGCATACTCCAGTGCCCTTTATCGACGATCAACCTTATGAGCCAAACTCCATTACTAGGATCATTGATTCTAATGTCGTACATATGTAAATTTATTCTTGCCTGAACAGCAAAAGGAGTTTTACCTTTGCCGGGCACAATGTGGTGTGCAGTATGCTTAGGGCTTGGTTGTGGCCGCCCTTCTGTCCGCATAAATTTTGCGAGAGCTTCAGTAGGGTGATGCTTTTCACCCAACATGCCAGATCGATTATTTTGACGCTCTAATCGAGTGTTACCATTTTTGCTATGAAATTGATTTCTGTAAGTCTCAAGCTTGACTTGTACATCTGCCGTAACAAGCGCAATGCGCCGCTCTTGCTCAAGATGCTTTAAAGCTGATTGAAGCTCGGTTTCCCTGTGTTTCCGTTGTTCTGGTGTTTCTGGCGCACCCGAAAAGCTATTCTTTTTACGATGATACTTTTTAGCTTGCTTTTCAAAATTAGAAATTGCCGCATCAAGAGGCGATAATTCATGATAATTAGGCGCCAATCTAACGCCGTGCAAATAGTCCACTTGCTAACTCCTTCACTAAATATGCTGTTCAAACAAGGAGGCATTTATAACATATTTACAAAAGTGAATCTTCAGCTAACATCACTTCATGAAGATATTGGCTAACTGGCAACGTGTATAGAATTGGTAAAAAAACGCTCGAATTAGTTAAAGCTTCCTACCCCGCTTGCTGAAGAATCATTTGCTTTGCTACTTCTTTGGCAAAATCAGCCGCATTAGTTGCTGGCACCTCCACACGCGGCTCTTTAAACTGTTTAAAAATATCCGCTTGCCTGCCCTCTTGAACATTACCATAACTAAACAAAGTGGTTAGCACCCCCGCATGCCCCAGGTTTTGACTCCACGCTTTAAACTCTTCTACTGTTTGGCACATTTTTGCACCCAACGAAGTTAACGTATTACGAAAACTATGAGGGTTAAAATTAGGCAAGCCAGCTAACAAGAACGCATTCTTAAATATTTTTCGTATGGCGGCGGCACTACTCCAATGTTCATTGGTCAACCCTGAAGCCTCAAAATTATGATCACGACCTTGGCTCATCTTGGTTTTGGGAAACAGTGGATCATCGTTACCCAATAAATGCTCACATTTTAAATATTGCACCCATTCAAAAACTATTTCGCGCACTTCATCCCCAACGGGGAAAAACCATGTGGTAAAGGTTTTACTAAATTTAGTGTTGACTTCCCTAGCATCTTGATAGACGGTATCATCCTTAAAATCTATGTGCTTTAACTTTAACGAGGCCATAGCGCCATCCCTAGTGCCGGTT
Source organism: Gammaproteobacteria bacterium (assembly GCA_025362015.1). Taxonomy (GTDB): domain Bacteria; phylum Pseudomonadota; class Gammaproteobacteria; order Pseudomonadales; family Cellvibrionaceae; genus Cellvibrio. The sequence goes on from JANYIO010000019.1 coordinate 4,336, forward strand.
AATAAAGTAAATGCGATTAATGCTCGATCACGCTTTTCTATGGCAGTGCTATTAGGCATAACACGTAACACATGCTTAATTTGTTCTAGTGTAGCTACTGATTTTCTGCGTTTAGCTTTAGCCACGCGCACTTCTTTTTCCGACAAATTAAAATACTCAGCATCCGAAAACTTAATGCGCGATTTATAAACCGGCTCTTGCGATAGCCATTCAATGAAAGCTTTTAAATGCCGTACCGTTCCATTCATAGTGGCAAGACTCAAAGGCTCGCCCGTTTTGTGATGTTTTTGACTAGCAAGATGCACCTTAAAACCGATGGCCTGTTCAAAATGAAAGGCTTTAAAATCCTTAAATTTATTGTAAGATTCAAACCGATTTATAGCTTTAGCCACCGCATCAATAGTGGCTTCATCCTGCCCCTTTGCCTTCTTTAAATACACTAAATATTTACGTTTAATTCTTTCATTGTTTGCATTATTTTTCGTCATGATTTATCTCGCTCTTGAAACCACTATTTTAGAGAGGGTTGTTACTATCGTTTATATGCCTCAAGCCTGTCGGTTTTGTAAGATCGAAAGTGGCCGCGTAACGCTCCAAGCTCTCACTACCAATAAATTTATTTACAACGCATTCACAACGAACACAGAAGCCCGTTAAGCGCCCTTTGGTTGCAGATAAAGCCGTATATTCCACAAAGTTTTCAGCCGGTTTAGTCGGTGCTTTGCAGCGCATACAAAACAACTCATCAGGCTTGCACTTTTGTTTCTTACCCACTCTTTGCGCTTTCAAAAAAACTCTGGCATCGGTGCCCAATATTAAAAATGGTCGTTGCTCTTTAAGGCACGGCAAGCCATCTTTAACCCAATTCGCAACCGTATTTTTATGGGCACCTAAAACACAGGCTAACTCTTCAAAAGAATAGTTGCGGTGAATTTTTATGAGGTTGTGATTGTAATTACTCATGGTCGTTGATTCGACTTTCTTCAATTCGCTCAATAATCCATTCATCAATATCTTGCTCTAGCCAACCCACTGCGCGCCCACCCAAAGAAATGGAGACGGGAAATTCGCCATTAGCCATGCGTAAATAAATACTGCTACGCGATAAGCCTGTACGTTTTTTTATTTGGGGAAGTCTTAATATTGTATGTGACATGTTGAAACCTCTTAAATGCTGTTAGGAAAGAGATTTCATGGTGCTTGTGCGATTTGGGCGATACTAGCGAGGGGAAAAAATCGGTCAGACCAATAACAACAAGGACTTAGTCGAAAAAAAGAAGGGTAATGCAAGGCAGAAATGATGGTTATTTACTAAAAAACTCCTTACATTTCAAAAACTTATTTGTGCGGAAATTTTCCGCCCAACTATTTTATTTTTTCATATCTTTTCTAATAGTTTCAGCGCTTCTACCATTTGCAATGGGTAACTTAGAAATTAGCATTGAATACCAATCATCAGTTTTATTTGGGTGTGTGAGCTGTAGAGATTGGTACTCATCACGCCAGTTTTGGCGCATTGCTTGAGTGGCAAGTTTTCTGGTTTCTTGCTTACTGATATTTGGGGTGTATGCCTTACCGGTATCAATAGCGGCTAAATCTAGCAATGATTTAATACGCAACATATCAATGGCTAACTCATTATCATTAAAATAAAGCAGATCAATGACAGGCACGGTGTAACCGTTAATTACCAACCTTAACGGCTGTGTATACAAAATAGCCCAGCGCCGCCCTTTATCACTTTGTAGCATTCCCAATTTATAACAGGCAGATTCTTTATTGTAGACAGGCTTAACATCTAGCCCCAACAAACGAGCAACCACCCCAGAAAATTGTTTTGCGCTAGCCTGCCATTGCTGCAATCGCTCCAAGGGCACTTGTATACGCCCCATTTGATCTTGCACATCGGGGTGGTCGCACACGATAAACGCACGTTTACTATCTTCAGCTAAAAGAACATCCATAAAACAACGATGCTCACACCCCATGCACTCTAGTGATTGCGCATTAACATCTTTAACCAACAACCCAAGCTTCATAAAGCGCTTTAATAGCCCGTCTTGCCATTGCGCCACCTCATCCCACCCAATATTCACCGGCTTGTCACTAGCACTTACGTGATTAATTAGAGCGGCTAATGCTTGAGTGTCATTCATTGCTATTGTTCACTGCTAACGGCTTTAGGCTCAAGGCCAGACGTAGCGAGCATTTGCCGAATTTTTAAATCATTGCCATCATAATTTAAAGCACAAGAATTAGGGTGAGTGATATTCACCATACGGGTTTTTGCACGCCTATTTCCTACAGATTCAAAAGTTACTTTTAAAGTAAGCTGGCTAACGTAGTAAGGTGGCAAATTAAGCTCTTCTAGTAACGCATAAACTGCATTAGGATCTTTGTGTGCATCAGCTTCAAGGGTAATGCGCCGTTTATTACCCTGCTTTAAATTCACCCGTAAACGAGTTACCAATACACTAGCAATGCCTGAAGAGGGTTCTATCTTAAATTCAAAATCATCTTCTATCACCGGCGTTAGTTCATAGACTCGCTTATCAATATCACCATCTTTCAACGCATCCATCTTTAAAATATTTTGCGCAAACATCAATTGTAAATCAGGTAATGCTTTGGTGTTTTTGGGGGCATAAATATCGAGGGAACCTTCGGCCTCACAATACACAAAAATAATTTCAAAGGCGGGGTGATGAGCTTGATTTTTTAATTTGTCGCCTATCCATTCAATGGCTGATTGTGCGAAATCTTCAGGGTACGCAAAAAAGTATTCTTTGTTGTTGCGGCGGTAGGGTTCAACAATGCAATTTTTGCCCCGGCCTTCTTTGTGATAAAAAAATCCACTAATTGCCTTCGCTAGCGCGTCAATATCTTCATCTTCAACATGCGGCGGCACACGAGGTAAGTCATTGCGCTTTTTCCAATAAGACGGACTTACATTATCGGCATGCAAAAACATCGTAGCGCCGTGCCAATAATTAGGCTTACTTAAAAACGCCCACATAGCCTTAGCGTGAAAGCCGTCAATAGCAGCTATAGTTTCCACAAAGGTTTCATCGTTATGAAAACTTGCCTCATCAATTAGCGCCGCTACGCCACCTTCACACGCCAAGGCATTCACATCTTGAAACACCGCCTCTATACCTGCTTTCTGGCCATCAGGTAACGAGTTAAGGGCGTCTTGCAACTCATCCACAACTTTTTTGTTATGCTCGCTAAAATCAACCGCAAGCGGTATTTCTTTCGCTACAAAAAACTGTGCTAAATATTCTTTAGGTGTATTTCTAAAAAATTGTCGGTTTGAGTATTGTGTTGCCATTGCGTAACTCCTTAGCTTGATTTATTTCATGCATTTAAATTACGCTCCTTCGCAGCCAAAACGCTTTAAATAACCACTAATCGACTTTTAAAGCAAACGCTCAAGGGGAATGCCAGCTTCAACTTCTACAGCTTTATATTCTTCTTTGACAAATTCAAAAAATTGAGTAAGTTGCAAATGATGCTCTTCATAATCAGCCCTATTTCGCAAGGTTTCACTTTTTAATAGTTGCTCTTGGTACAACACAGCATCTCGGACGGCAGACACCAAAAGCGACGCCCAACCATTTGGAATTTCCATTACATGGCCTCTTTCATAAGTTGGGTAGCAAGTTGCGCTGGGCTAATTGGTTACAACCTTCTTTGATAAATATCATCTATAAGCGCGCTATAACTCAGTTCATCATTTAAAGAACTCCATTTATTTTTATACATTGTTTGCAATACAGAAGAGATTGATAATAATTGCATACTATGCTCGCTACTATCATCAGCTTCTTTACTAGACGAGTCAGGGTTTTCAATGATTTTTTTCATGTCTGCCAACTCGACCTCTGTGAGTTCGATAAGCAAAGATAAGTGCGAAAGTGATAGCTCCATGTCTATATTTTCTAGCATTAGCTATACAAACGGTGGATATTTTTTATACTCGGATACTAGCTCTTGGTAAACCGGATAACCAGAATCTTGATCCCACTGCTCTTCATACATATTTTTTAATTTGACGGCTAAATTGTCTGTATAAACGATAATCTCTGCCGCATTATTTGACTCTTCCAAATCAGAACTATCAATTTTTTTTTGAAGTTGAAATATTTCAACTTCTGTAAATCGAATGATTGTCGCTAAATCGCCTAGATCTAACATTTGAGCATCTCCTTAACTAAGTTTAATGCTAATTTATCAAGTAACATGCAAAATTTGGTGACTGGCATATCCCAATTTGGCCTTATTGTATAATGCGTAGCTTTAAAATTTTGTTTATAGTCATCTTTAGTGATAACCAAGCCGAATGGAATACCGCTACCTGCAAGCAATTTATAATATTCCCAGTTCTTTGATGGTATGCCGCTACGATCAAACAGAGAGATTCCTCCAGTTTTTGCTTTTACCCAAAGCTCCCCATTTTTGCTATAGGTTTTAATATCCTCTGGACGAAGATTTCCGTTAGACATTTTGAACGCTTTTAGAATGGGATAAAAAATTGAATCGCTATTGTGAGGATTTCGACCTCGCCACAGATTCACATTCAAATCAAATTTTGAATCAAAAAGCTCATTTAATTCACGCTTATGAATAAAGTAATCATCTTCCTTTTCTTCTCTCATCAATAACCCCTTAAGCATTGTTTTGGAAATTTAATAAATTTCAACGACTCAACTTAGCGCATCACAAAATATTAATTTATATCCAACTTTGGTAACGCCTTCACTATTTTCATAGTTTCAATGCTTACTGTGATTACGCGCATAAAAAGCTCTAGCGGGTATTTTGCGTTGCCCATTGTTTCAATTGCCCAATCGTTGGCATCGTTCACTATGCCGCTTTCTTTGTGGGTGGTTACGGCTTGGCGTTCCATTACCCAATCGAGTGCGGCTTTACCGTTGACTACATAATCAAAGGCGGCTTCGGGTATATCGCGGATGGTGATTTTATTGTTATAAATTACCGTGTGTTTTTCGCCTTTCTTTGCGAACTTCATTTTTGTAACGTAATAATCTTTATCTTCCAGCTCGGTTATTTTTTTCTTGCCCACATCTAAAGTGACGGGGTAACAATCGACAGTTTCATAGTTGAGGTGCAGCTCTGCTAAATCGCGCCCTGCTTTGGAAAACGCCCAAAAATTACTGGCGGTTTTTACACAGGGAATGCGCGGCAATTCTTTGCTGAGATTATCGGCATAGCGCTCACGGTAATCGGATGAATGTAGAAGCCCATAGACGTAATAGAACACATCTTTTTTGCTGATTTTTTCATTTGGGTAAGCCGCTGTAAAATGCGCTAAACCGGTATCGCTAATACCATCTTTACGCTGATATTCTGAGTCGTTAACCTCTGTCCTTTGATTTACTTGTCCCGCAAATAAATCGACAATCTGTAGCTTATCATCGAAATCTATTTGGTCGTCATTGGAGGATTTTTCGTAGAGGTATAACGGAAAACACTGACTCTTTTCAATCAGCTCCAGATCAGGCAAAGAATTAACAATGAATGATGAAAATCCACTTCTTGCACCCACACCAGAAAGACAAATTAAATAATTGACAGTTTCAGATTCAGGAAAAATACTTGGCATTTGATAACGACGCTGGTTAAAATTCTTATCAAAATAAAACCATCTCTTTACAAAAGGCCTATACATAGCAACAACATATGCATCTTCACGCTTTATATGTTTTACACCTCTCGTCAAATCTAACTTTAAATTATCTGTCCAACTAATACTTTTAGCGTCATCACTTAGCAGGCCTTCAAGACTTGAAAATTTATTATTCTTATTGGCAAAAATAGATTTACACCGTTCCACTTCCTTATTGTAAAATTCTATAGTTAAATTCATGTTTAGCGATAAAGATTTTTTTGAATAATTATATACCCAAGCATCACGATTAGTTTTTACCCCACTCGAATAATTTTCAAATATAGTGGATCTCGATTTATCTTTTTTATTTCCGATCTCAATAAAAAAATCTGTAAATGTATCTCTTTGAGTCAGCCAATCGTTATGCTCATCGGAAGTAATTTCTGACCATAAGCCAGAATCACTCATGTAGCCAGCACTGCGAAGCTCTTTAATTTTATTCAGTTTATCGTCAGTCTTTAGATCATCACCTATATCATAGTAATAAACATTTCCGTGCTTATTTGACTTTGGGTTCTTGACTAAAAAACTTATAGCTATACCAGACATACTATTACTTTCAAATATGTTTTGCCCCTCCTTAGCCTTCCCCTTGCTCAGCATGTTTTTACGAATATCTCCACGAAGATTAAAGATGTAAATACTCGAAAACTCACTCTCTAAACACTTTCTCATTCCATCCATAGCAGGTTTGTCCACAAAACCACTGCCAGAAACAAAACCCAACACACCATTGTCACCTAAACGGTCACTAGCCCAACGTATAGCCCTTACATATGAATTATAGAGACTATTTTTAAGTGTTGCATTGGAATGAAAAGCATATGTTTCTTTAATTCTTCCATCGAGAATTTCGTATGAGGTTTTCTGATTATTATCATTTTCACTTTTTTGACCAGATGAATAAGGCGGATTTCCGATTATTACTCTTATATCTTTCAAACTTTTCTGGCGCTTTCTGCGAGCACTATTTTGTATAAGTATCTGATCCACCAAATCATCTTTTTCGTAGAGTTGAAAAGTGTCAGTTAAACAGATACCTTCAAAGGGCACATAGTTTCCCCCTACCAAGCTGTGGTAAACCGCTTCTATATTTATTGCCGCTATGTAATACGCCAGCAATACAATTTCATTGGCGTGAATCTCAGATTTATATTTTTGCTTTAGCTTATCAACTGGAATTAAACCACTTTGTAGCAGACGAGTAATAAAGGTTCCCGTACCTGTGAAGGGGTCAACAATATGTACGCCTTCGCTACCCAAGGTTTGGTTGAATTCCTGTTTAAGAATATCGTTAACGCTGTGGATAATAAAATCCACCACTTCTACTGGCGTATACACAATGCCTAATTTGTCCCGCAATTTTGGAAAGGCTTTAGCAAAAAACTTATCGTAAAGCTCAACAATAATTTTTTGTTTGCCTTGGGCGTTATCTATGCCTTCTGCACGCATTTTTACGCTGGCATAGAATTTTTCTAGGGTATCGGTTTCTTTATTGAGGTTGTGATCTTGCAATACATCCAGCACGCCTTGCATGGCTTGGCTCATGGGGTTGTGTTGGGCAAAGCTGTAATCGCTAAAGAGCGCATCAAATACGGGTTTAGTGATTAGGTGCTGGGCAAGCATTTCAATCACTTCGCCATCGCTAATACTATCGTTCAAGTCATCGCGTAATTCATGAGCGAATTCAGCAAAGGCTTTTTGCTCTTCGGTATTCGCGGGGTTTTCAACAATGGTTTTAATTCGCGTGATATGGGTATTGGCAATTTTGGCAATGTCGTTTGCCCAATCGCCCCAGTGATTTCTATTGCCGCACTTTTGCACTACCTTGGCATAAAGTGCGCGCTCAATTTCGCCCACTTCAAAGGTCATGCCTAGCTGTTCTGGTTGTACCTCATACTCTTTATGTTCTTCGCCAATACCGTAGGTGCCTTTGCCGGTTTTCTTCTTTGGTTTTCCTTCAGATTTTTTAGTGATTTTGTCGGTAATGGCAATCACTTCCATTTTTTTATTATCTCTACCGATCAAATCTAACTTGTTAATCATGGCATCAAAGCGGTCATCGTGTGAACGCAATGCCTGTAAAACTTCCCACACCACTTTGTAAGTTTTGTTGTCATTGAGCGCTTCAGCGGGTGTCATGCCAGCGGGTATTACTACGGGTAGAATCACATAGCCCATTTTTTTGTTGGGCGCATTACGCATTACACGGCCTACAGATTGCACTACATCTACTTGAGAATTGCGTGGAGTTAAAAACAGTACGGCATCCAGTGCGGGCACATCTACACCTTCAGATAAACAGCGCACATTACTTAAAATACGGCAGGTATTGTCTGGCAAATTAGCTTTTAGCCAATTCAATTTTTCTTCTTTTTGGGTGGCGTTCATGCCGCCATCAACATGCGCCGCTTCACAAATTAAGGTGTTGTGATTGTCTTCCTGCTCTTGATAAGCCTCCACCACACTTTGAAACATACCCGATATTTGTTTAGAGCTAACTTTATGTTTTGTGCTTTTATTTTGTGCTTCAATTACTTGGCAGAAAGCAACGGCGCGTCGCATTGGTTCGATGTCGTTAATTAAATCATCTTCTGCACCTTGTTTGCTAAGCGCCTTCCAGCAACCCACAATTTTTGCAGCGTCGTCTACTTTTAAGCTGTTGTTTTCATCTTTTAATAAATTTTGCAGCCTTGCGCTTACGTGCGCTTCGTCCACGGTTAACACAATAACTTTATAATCACATAACAAACCACGACTGACCGCTTCAGAAAAAGTGATGATGTAAAGCTCTTTGCCGTACAGGGTTTCATCATCCATTGAGCACAGGGCGACGTTATCTTTATCCGCATTGGCTTTTGCAATATCGGCATAAATACGCGGCGTTGCGGTCATGTAAATGCGTTTGGCAGATTTTATAAAATCGTTGTTGTGAACTTTTACAAAATTACTTTCGCTTTCATTGTCAAAAGTTGCACCTGTAGTGCGGTGCGCTTCATCGCAAATAATTAAATCAAAATTTGCAAGATTAAATTCTTTTTGGGCTTTGCTGATTACATCAATGGAGTGGTAAGTAGAAAATACCACGCTCATGTGGTTAGCATCGTGGCGCTTTGCCATTTCTTCGGCCAAGCGTTTTGGTTCTGTGGTGGCGGGGTAACGTAATTCGTGTGTAAAGGTATGCACTACATCTTCATCTTTGTTGCGCTTCTTGCCTGTGTGGCTATCTGAGCAAACGGCAAAACTATGCAACAAGGTTTCACTCTCTTGCGTCCACTCGGTAAGGGTTTGGGATAGCAACGAAAGGCTGGGCACTAAAAATAAAACACGCTTGCCATTGCCCGCTAGCTCTTCTGCAATTTTTAAACTGGTGAAAGTCTTACCCGTACCACAAGCCATAATGAGCTTGCCACGGTCGGCAATTTGCAGCCCTGCTCTTGCTCCATTTAAAGCATTAAGTTGGTGTGGTCGCAGGCTTTTCTTTTGTTTAAGCACAGGCGCAGCATTGGGTTTATATTTTGCCCAATCAATTTGGCTATTTTCCAAATCGTTTAAATCAATTTTGGTAACGGGTGGCTGTTGATTTTGAAGCGCATCTTCTGCGTGCTCTGACCAATTGCTGGTGGTAGTTACAATGACGCGGTGGGTAAATGGCTTTTTGCCTGAAGCTGTAAAGAAGCTATCAATATCGGCTTTTCTTACACAATAATCTTCTGCGTAGCATTTGCACTGAATGGCGTGGTATTCATTGGTGCCTTGAGTTTTGGCGACCAAATCAATGCCGGTATCACGGCCATCTAAGCCTTGTGTTTTTGCCCAATCGCTGTAAAGCCATACGTCGCTGTATAAATCGCGGTAAGTAGCCTCATAGCGGAAATAGGTGCGAATTAGCTCTTCAAAATAGGTGCCTTTTTCACGCTCACTGGCTGAGTCATTACGGTATTTTGCAAGAATGCTTTGTAGGGGTGTCATTGTGCCTTTCCTTTTTTCGTTTTAATTTTTTGGCGTTACGTTAGCAAATAATTGTTTTAATTTTTTGTTTTCAATTGGTCAAGATAATCCGCCCAAGCTTGCATCATTTGTTTTCGTTCTGGCAAATGTTTTGTACGATTGTAGGCACGGCCATTAGCATCTTTCACAGCGTGCGCTAATTGTTGCTCTATGTAATCCACGCGGAAGCCTAGCACTTCATCCAATATCGTGCGCGCTGTTGCACGAAAGCCGTGGGGCGTTACTTGTTCATTGGTGTAACCCAAGGTGCGTAACGCCGTTCGCACACCATTTTCTGACAGTGGCCGACCACCTCGCCTTGCGCTTGGAAACACATAACGACCATAGCCCGTTAGCGGTTGCAGGCTTCGCAGAATTACTAACGATTGGCGACTTAAAGGGACTATGTGCGGCAAACGCATTTTCATTTTTTCGGCAGGAATTTCCCAGTGTTCCTGTGCCCAATCTATTTCTGCCCACTCCATGTGACGAATTTCGCCGGGGCGCTGGAATAACATAGGCGTTAACTGTAAGGCGGCTTTTACTTCTGGCGTCCCATTGTAGTCATCCATTGCAATCAAAACGCCGCGTAACTCTTCTGGTTTCGTAATAGCGGCGCGGTGTTGAGCCCTCTTGATTATCAGCGCACCCTTTAAGTCTTGTGAAGTATCGCGTTCAGCACGGCCAGTGGCAACTGCATAACGCAATACCTGCCCCGCTACTCGCTTTGCTCTATTGGCCGTTTCATGTAAACCATCATCTTCTATACGGCGCAAGGCTGCTAATAATTGTACAGGGGTAAGCTCGGCAACGGGGATGCCCCCAATAAAGGGGCATAATTTCTTATCAAGCAACCAGTAAAGTTTTTCTATCGTGGACGATGAAGCACCTTCACGCTTGTGCTTCTCAACCAGCTCATAAGCTACCACCGCAAAGGTATTATCAATTGATGTTTGCTTGGCGAGCTTGTTCTGTTTTTTAAGTTCGCTGGGATCATTGCCTTCAGCCAGCATAGCCTTGGCAACTCTGGCTTTTTCACGGGCTACAGATAGAGTAACTGTTGGGTAAACACCCAAAGCCAGCCGCTTTTCCTTCCCGTTATAACGGTATTTAAGCCGCCAGTACTTGGAGCCGGTGGGCATAACCTCAATATACATACCGCTACCATCGGGTAACCGGTAAGACTTCTCTTTGGGCTTGGCCTGCTTCGCCGCTGCTTCTGTGAGTTTATTGCTACCCGCCACCTTATGCCCCCAGCCCTTTTTTAGTATGCCCCCTATTGTGCCCCCATGTAGTGTAGGCTGCAATAGAATCTCATGGGACGAAACAGGAACAATAAACATAAAAAAACCCGCAATTACGCGGGTCTTTGGATGTTACAAATGACTACTGAATTTCAATTTGGTGCCCGAGGCCGGAATTGAACCGGCATGACCAATGGTCGACAGATTTTAAATCTGTTGTGTCTACCGATTTCACCACTCGGGCAGAGTGCCTTTACGTTGCGAGTTAAAAACGTAAAAGAAGCTGGAGGCGCGATCCGGAGTCGAACCGGACTGACTGGATTTGCAATCCAGAGCATAACCGCTTTGCTATCGCGCCGTTTCAGGAGCGCGCAATTTTAGCGGAGTCGTTTTAAAAATCCTAGTATTTTCTGAGACTTATGTGAAGTTTTTTGACTGAATTACAGTTTCCGGAGCTGAACATGATTAATACGTTTACTTTTTAGCCGAATCTGCCAGAAGAAATGGCGATGCCACGCGCAAATACAAGATCATTGACCAAAGCGTTAAAAATGCAGCACCCGCAAGCGCTATATAGCCCAACCAATACAAACTTTCAAAATCCATTAATAGGACAATTATTGCCAACATTTGTAACGTGGTTTTAATTTTACCAATGTAGGAAACTGCAATACTCGCTCTTTGACCTAGCTCTGCCATCCATTCACGCAAAGCAGAAATAACAATTTCACGCCCTACAATAACTGCAGCTGCCACTACAAACCAAGCTGAGTCATGGTGAATAGAAACCAGTAATAAGAGCGCAAAAGCAACCATTAGCTTATCTGCTACTGGATCTAGAAATGCACCGAAGGATGTTGTTTGATCATATTTACGCGCAACATAACCATCCAACCAATCAGTAATGGCCGCAACGGTAAAAATTACTGCACAGGACAAATGGGCCCACGAAAACGGTAAATAAAAAAGCACAACAAATAACGGGATAAAAACGATCCGCAAGAGTGTTAGCTGATTAGCTAGATTCATAACCAGAGTTTCTCAACGATGAGCAAAAGACGCAGTCAATAATAGATCGCAATAATACACTATCGTTTAATCATTATGGAAAAATGAGTAAATTTCTTCTGCCAAATGCAAACTGATACCCGCAACCTTGGCAAGATCCTTTGCCCCCGCTTTTTGAATCTCTTGAATGCCACCAAAATGACGCAATAACTCGCGCCGACGCACCGCACCTACACCGGGAATGTCTTCCAATGTGGAGGTTTTACGTTTTTTATCGCGCCGTTGTTTATGACCGGTGATGGCGAAGCGATGCGCCTCATCGCGAATATGTTGAATAAGATGTAACGCTGGTGAATCATTGTTCAACACAATTTCGCTATCTGTCGCGGCATTATAAAGTGTTTCAAACCCTGCTTTACGGGTCGAGCCTTTGGCAACACCAATGATGAATACGTCATCAATACCCAGCTCAGCAAGTGCACCAATTGCTTTTGAAAGTTGGCCTTTACCACCATCAATTAACAAAATATCAGGCAATTTCCCTTCACCTTTTTTCAAACGCGTATAGCGACGCTCAATAGCCTGCGCCATAGCCGCATAATCATCGCCAGGCGTAATACCGTCGATATTAAAGCGGCGATAATCAGATTTGAGCGGGCCATTCGTATCAAACACCACGCAAGATGCAACCGTTAATTCGCCACTGCTATGGCTGATATCAAAACATTCCATACGTTGCGGAACTTCATCTAATTGCAAAACATCTTGCAGTGCAATAAATCGATCCAGCGAATTTTGTTTGCTATTGAGATGGGCAATTAAATTTTGTTCAGCGGCAGTAATGGCCATTTGCAACCACTGCGCACGATGGCTGCGAACGGTATGAGTAAGATGAACTTGTCGACCAATAGATTGCTGCAATGCCAACGCAAAAACGTCTGCATCCTCCAATTCATAATTAGTAATAATTTCGCGCGGAATGTCACGACCTTCACTGGCAAGATAAAATTGTGCAACAAATTGCGCAAGAATCTCTGCAGGAGTTTCAGCTAACCCTATATTAGGGAAGAAACTTCTACTGCCCAAAATCCGACCTTGACGCACAAATAAAATATGCACGCATACAGCATTTGGCCGGGTCACAATGGCAACTATATCAATATCACCACTGCCCTCTTCCACCACTTGTTGCGATTGAATACTTCGCAAAAAAGTAATTTGATCGCGATAATGTGCGGCTTGCTCAAATGCCAAAGCTGTTGCAGCTGCATCCATTTGATCGGCCAACTCTGTCATTAACTCCCGGCTGCTGCCGGTTAAAAACATCCGCGTATGGCGCAAATCATTGGCGTAATCTTCTTTGCTAATAAATTCAACGCAAGGTGCAGTGCAACGTTTAATTTGGTATTGCAAACAAGGGCGCGAACGATTATTAAAAACACTGTCTTCGCATTGACGAACACGAAACGTTTTTTGTAAAAACTGCAAACTATCGCGCACAGCACTCACATTGGGAAAGGGGCCGTAATAATCTCCCTGCTTTTTTTTTGCGCCACGGTGAACACTAATGCGCGGGTAAGGCTCACTGCTGGACACAAAAATATAGGGGTAGGATTTATCATCGCGCAACGAAATATTATACGGCGGACGATTAGACTTAATTAAATTTTGCTCAAGAATTAGCGCTTCTGCTTCACTCGCGGTAATAGTGACTTCAATACGATAAATGCGTGCAACCAAAGCAGCTGTTTTAGGTGAAAGCCCGGTTTTACGAAAATAACTGGCAAGTCGAACTTTTAAATTTTTGGCCTTGCCGACATAAAGAATATTGCCATCCAGACCAAACATTTGATAAATGCCGGGCTGCTGTGAAGCATCCGCAAGAAAGCGTATTGAATCAAACTGAGGGGATGAAGGAATATCTGACATAAATAATAAACATTAGAACGGTATCAGTTCTGTACCATGGTGACTATCCTGCGTAACAGCACCCAGCCTAACAATACCTGAGCTGCAAACTTTACCGCAATACGGCATTATCGTTACACAAGATTATTAAGGTTTATACAACAGATTCAGGGTCAAGCAAATTATATTTAACCGCCAACAGAGTTAACTCAACATCACTGTTAATAGCAAGTTTTTCAAAAATACGGTAGCGATAACTATTAACTGTCTTCGGACTTACACAAAAAGTATTCGCAATATCAACTACTTTCTGCCCATTTGCGATCAACATTGCCGTTTGCAATTCACGGGGTGATAGCTTTTCAAACGGCGTTGCTTGATTGCCAGCACCTGAGAAAATTTTCAATGCCAGCTGCTGGGCAATGCTATTGCTCATGTATAAATCGCCGCGAATTACTTTATTAATAGCATTAATAATTTCTGAAAATTCAGCACCTTTGGTGACATAACCAACAGCCCCTGCTTGCATCAAACGCGTCGGGTACATGTCATCATCACAGGCAGTAACTGCAATGATTTTAATAGACGGTTTAGCCACAAGTAACTTTTTAGTCGCTTCCAATCCGCCCATGCCAGGCATTTTTACATCCATCAAGATTACATCCGGGGAAAGCGCCCGCGCTTTAATAACAGCCTCTTCACCACTTTTAGCGTCACCTACCACGTGAAAGCCATCAACATCGGCTAACATACGCACTATTCCCATGCGTACCAAATCGTGATCATCGACAACAAGTATCTTGGTCAAACTAGCCCCCAAGCCCTAAGGCAGGTGTTATTTTTTATTGAAAAGACGCTGCTGTTGGCGCATTTTATTAATTGTAACGACAGTTGAAACAAACCACCACCAGACGAATAAGCATACTATACCTTTATAGCTCATATTCTTCTGATTATTCACCATTTAACAACTAAGGCACGCTGTTTTTAAAAAAAAATTATTCTCTCGCTAAGGGTAAACTCTAGGCTCAAGCTCCAGGTGAACCCCAAATAGGTTAAAGACAGATTCCTCAATTTTCTGCGCCAAGGCCAAAATTACATCCCCCTTACGCTTGTTTGGGTTAGTAAGCACTAAAGCTTGCTCACTGTGAACCGCAACACCACCATCGCTATAACCCTTCCATCCCGCACAGTCAATTAACCATCCAGCTGCCAATTTCACTTGTCTATTAGCCAGCGGATAAAAAACAATTGTGGGATACAATTGTTGCAGACTGAGTAATTTTATTTCGCTGATAACCGGATTTTTGAAGAAACTACCAACGTTAGGGATTTTTTGTGGGTCAGGTAATTTCCGACGACGAATCTCGCAGACCACGTCACTGACAAGAGTAGGGGAAATCTCAATTGGCGAGTATTGTGCCAAACTATTTTGCAAAGCTGGATACTGAAGCTTCAGCTCCTCTTTTTTATGTAACTGAAAGGTCACCGAGGTAATAATGTATTTATCTTTTAACGCATCTTTAAATACACTATCGCGATAATTAAATTGACAGCTGTCTTTTGTAAAAGTAACCGATAAACCAGACTGCACATCAATAGCGGTTAGCTCACTGAAAACATCCTGCAACTCAACACCATAAGCGCCAATATTTTGGATGGGTGCAGCACCGACACTACCTGGAATCAACGATAGATTCTCTAACCCCCAATAGTGATAATCCAGGCAATATTGAACAAACTCATGCCAATTTTCACCGGCAGCGGCTTTAACATAAAAAAAGTTTTCATCTTCACTAACCAGCTTTTTTCCCAGCAAATGAATATGTAATGCAAGGCCAGGAAAATCATCACGCAATACAACATTGCTGCCACCACCTAATACCAACAAGGGTAATTGCTGTTCGCGTGCAAATTGAATGGCATCTAATAATTCAGTTTCAGTTTTAACACTGACAAAAAATTGCGCCACTACTGGTGATGCAAGCGTATTGTAGTTCTGCAGATTAAAGAAAGGCAAATAAAGCGACACAGCGATTCTCAGCGTAAAAAATTTAAATTATAGGGCATTATTTTTTCGAATATGATCTAACAATCCCTGTGCAGCATCTTCCACTAAATCTACTACCAATTCGAAATCTTTATCAGTACCATGATAAGGGTCTGGCAGTTCACGATATTTTTTTTGCAATCCAAACGTTAAAAACAAACCTAAGTAATCCGTATAATGAGCAGGCTTTAACCTTTCCAAGTCGTGCAGGTTTTCAGAATCCATCGCTACAATATAATCAAATTTCTCAAAATCATCTTTTAATACCTGGCGTGCACGCAATGTCGATAAGTCATAACCTTGCGCTTTAGCAGCGGCTATAGTACGCGCATCAGGTGCACGGCCCTCATGCCAACCTGCAGTGCCAGCGGAATCAACAGCAATGTACTTACTCAACCCGGCATCATTCACTAACTTTAAGAAAATTCCTTCGGCCGTCGGCGAGCGACAAATATTGCCCAGACACACAAATAATACTTTTATAGACATGGCGTTAACTTTCTAATATTTTTTTGATTCGCAGTAAATCTTCTTCAGTATCTACGCCACCGGGAACAGCAACAAGGGCTTCAGCAATGTGAATAATTTCACCATTCCAGATAACACGTAATTGCTCTAGTGATTCAATTTTCTCTAAAGGTGCTGGTGGCCAAGTAATAAAACGATTAAGAAGTGCAACACGATAAGCATAAATCCCGATGTGTCTTTGCGCTATAAAAGCGTCAGGTAAATTTTGTACATTTATATCTGCAAAATGATCGCGCGCCCAAGGAATTGGCGCGCGCGAAAAATAGAGCGCTTTACCGTGGATATCTGCAACCACTTTTACAATATTTGGATTACGAAAATCATCCAGACTATGAATAGGCTCACTTAATGTCGCCAAACTTGCGCTCGGCATTAGCGCTAAATTTGTTGCAACCTGGTTAATCACCTGTGCCGGAATTAAAGGTTCATCACCCTGTACATTAACGATTATGTTGTCGTCAGCTAACTTTAATTGGCTCACAACTTCTTGCAGACGATCAGTTCCTGACGTGTGGTTTACAGATGTCATGCATACTTTGGCGCCGAATTTTTTAGCTGCAGTTTCTATGCGCACATCATCTGTAGCAATAATTATTTCCCGCGCCGCACTTTCACACGCACGTTCATACACATGTTGAATCATCGGCTTACCAGCAATTTCTTTTAAGGGCTTTGCAGGCAACCGAGTTGAAGCATAACGTGCAGGGATTACTACAGTGAAGCTCATGGTTTTGTACTCTGTATAGAATCTAATTTTTGTTGAAACTTTTGCCAAAACTTTGCATCTAATTGTGCATTAACGATTAACGAATACCAGGTTGATTTCGCAAAGGATTGACATTTCACAGCATCTTTTTCAGTCATAACAATTTCTGCATCATTTAAAAATTGGAAATCTCCAGAGGTAAACTTATGGTGATCCGCAAATGTATGTGCAGTATAAGTAAGCAACAAACTATCTAATGTGTTAAAAAAACGTTGCGGATTACCAATGCCAGCCACTGCATGAAGGTTGTTTTCAAACGTTAAATCATTTAATGAAATTATGCGTTGATTTTGCAATTTCCGCCACGCGCTCGGCTTAAGATGCATACCAAACGAAGGGAAATTATCAACTGGCGATGAAGACGCTTGCGGATTATTGACTACCACAAGGTCAACTGTTTTTAAACGCGATATAGGTTCTCGCAGCGGACCAACAGGTAAACGACATTGATTGCCGAAAAATCGTAAACCATCTACCACCGCAATTTCAAGATCACGCGCCAAACGGTAATGCTGCAAACCGTCATCACTTAAAATAATATTACAACCTAGAGTTACTAATAGTTTTGCGGCAGCAACACGATCTGGCGCGACACAAACACTGCATTTTGTGGCATTGAAAATAAGTAATGGTTCATCACCGGATTCTTTAGCTTGCGTAGCGCCATTTAATAAATAAGGATAATGCAGTGCTTTACCACCATAACCACGGCTAACAACACCCGGGGTGTATCCGTGCTGTTGCAGGTATTCCACCAACGCAATAATAAGCGGGGTTTTTCCTGTGCCGCCGACAGAGATATTGCCCACGACAATGACTGGTACTGCAATTGATTGTTGCACAAAAGAAATTAAATAATATTTACGCAACCAGGAGATGCAGCAAAACAACCAACTCAGTGGCAACAATCCGTAAACCCATTTCGATTTACCGTACCATGCATTTAACCAAAGATTATGCGATTCTTTCACAAGTGGCTCTGAGTGGCTGCTAGTTTTCTTATCACAACAATAATCACAACAATTATCTATTTCTTCTGCTTGTCAGCCCCTTCGGCCTGACGAGTAGTAATACTGAGTTTTACAAAGCCTAACTGCCCGGCAGCATCCATAGCTGTTACAACTGATTGATGTGGTGTCTTACCATCGGCAGTTACGAGCAAAGGCATATTTGTTTTACCTGCAGCAACTTTAGCAATGGCTGATTTTAATGTTTCTAGTTCCGAGTTGACCAGACTTTGGCCATTCACCGAATAACTACCTTGTTGCGTAATTAAAACTTCAATTTGATTCTTAGTGTCAACTGATGGTTCACCGGTTGCTTGCGGCAATTCAACGCTCAGATGAGTTTCTTTCGTAAAGGTACTCGATAGCATAAAAAATATGAGCAAAAAAAACATCACATCGATGAGTGATATTAAATTCATGGGTTCAATTTCACGCGACTGCCGACGAAATTTCATAGAAGGCTCTACCCTATTAAACTCACAGTTAGACTTATAGTTAGTTAAACTAACTTAACATCAACGTTACGATCAGTGTGTAACGCATCTACTAATTTAATCGCTTCTTCTTCCAAAATAACTGAAAGCGAATCTACTTTACGTAAAAAATATCGGTGCAATACCGTAGCCGGAATAGCCACAATTAAACCAGCTGCTGTAGTAGTTAAGGCTACCGCAATACCACCCGCTAGCACGCTCGCATTACCGGAACCCTGCTGCATAATTGCATTAAAGGTTTCAATCATGCCAATGACACTACCTAACAAACCCAAGAGTGGAGCAACGTTGGCAATGATGCCCAAGATACCAATATAACGCTCCAAATCGTGAATCACTTGATTGGCGGATTCCTCAATACTATCTTTCATCACGTTGCGGCCATGACGAGAATTACTTAATCCTGCCGCGAGAATTTTACCGAGCGGTGAAGATTGTTTTAGTTCGCGTAACTTAGCCGCATCAACCTGATTGTTTTTTATCCACGCCCACACTTGCGCCAGCAGTGTTTTAGGTGCAATTTTAGCTGGGGTTAATGTCCAATACCGCTCAACACTGATGGCAATAACAATGATCGAACACAATATGATAGGGATCATCATAACGCCGCCAGATATTATAATTTCAAGCACCGCAATACTCCTCTTTTGTAAAATTGTAGGGTCAAACTATTAAGCGCCTAACTATTAAGGGTCTGTCCATTAAGGGCCTGTCCGTTAAGAGCCTGCCCATTAAGAGCCTGCCTATTAATAATGTGGCCAGTTAAAACCTTGCTTTAAGTGCGGCGTACATTACCACAAGCAAAACAGAAAACCATGCTGCGCATCAATTTTTCTAATGCTTAAGAAATGCTTTGCTCACTCAGCATCAAGTTCAAACCAATAACGTCGTGAAAAGTGTCGATACTCACGTAGAGAGGTTAAAACTCCAGCGCTCCAGCTGAACTCCACGGCACCACTAACAGCTGTGTTCAAGGGCTGGGATTTAACGGCCAAATAACGCGCTTGAATATCCTGATGCGGATGCCCAAATTGATTGTGGTACCCGGCACTATAAATTACATAGTCAGGCTGTATTTGTGCTACAAAAGCCTCCGTTGATGATGTGTGGCTACCATGATGAGGGGCCAATAAAACATCTACGTGACTCAGACTATTTTGCGCCAATAAAATATTTTCCACATCCTTTTCAATATCGCCTGTTAACAAAATTTTATGGCCTTGATACTCAATCAATAAAACGCATGAATGATTATTAGCTTTTGCAGAGGGAAGAATGGGCCAGGTAATAAAACGAAAAGTTACTTGATCCCACTGCCAAGTTTCAACCTGATGACATAAGCTTATGGGCGGCGAATTTTTAGTTGATTCGTTCCCGGTTATGGTTTGCTTTTGAGGAAATAATTCCTTGTTAGAAAATGATTTTTTTTCAGCAAATGACGGTAAATCCGGATGATATTTTTCCGGCTCACCCAAAAATAATTTTTCAACCTGCGTCGCCGCTAAAACGCCAGCCAAACCACCAGAGTGATCCATATCATTATGACTGACAACAACAGTGTCCAACTGTTGTAAGCCCTGACTTTGTAAATAGGGGACAATTAGGGCGCTACCCGCATCAAAATTTTCTGTATACAGGGGGCCAGTATCGTAGAGCAACTGATGGTTTGGCGTGCGCAGCAAAATTGCGGTGCCCTGCCCTACATCAAACACTACCATTTGCAATGCGGGTAATGTTTTCAGTGGAATCATCAACGCAATAAAAATACCCACAAACCCAAGCCACTTATTGCCCAATTTACGCGGCAATAAAATTAAAAAAACACTTAACACTGCTACTACAATGGCCCAGGAATTAAAATTGACGAGCGGATTTAATTTACCACCACCCAGCCCCAACAGATACTGTAACCATTGATGTAATCCGGCCAAACCTGACTCAGCACAACGCAGAAAGAAATTTTCTGCACCTACACCTGATGCCGCAAAAATAAAATGAAAAATCGCCGCAACAATTAAACAAGGTACAACAAAAAAAGTTACCAAGGGGATAGCAATAAAATTTGCAGGTGGAGCTAAGAGCGCAGAAGTATGAACCAGGATCGCAAGCGGGATCAATAACCCAATAAACATTACCCATTGTGATTGTATAAATTCAAAAAAAGATTCCATCAACGAGATAGAAAATGAAGCAGGTGATACAACAGAAGATTGCATTACCTTTGTTGTTTTATTTGCAACCTTAAGCCGACCAGAAAAACAAAAGATCAACATAGCTACGGCGCCAAAAGATAACCAAAAGCCTATATCAAATGCTGCCAATGGGTCATATAAAAGTACTAACACTAATGCAAGTAATAAAGTATCACGCCCACGAAAAGTTCTACGCCATACAAAAAACCATTGCACTACTGCCAGCATAATTAACGTACGCAATGTGGGAATATTTAACCCTGCAATAATACTATAAAACGTCGCACAAAAAAATGCGAGAAAATGGCCTACCAACATTGACGGACAAGTGCGCCAGAATAACTGCGCAAACCGACCGATAAGATTCCCCACAAAAAATCCAACAATAGCAAAAAATCCAATGTGCAAACCTGAAATGGCAATTAAATGTGTAGTGCCCGTTTTTTGCATTTCACCCCAATGTTGTTTATCCAACAATGATGTATCACCCACTAACAGTGCGATCAAAATACCTTTTTCAGGGCTTTGGCTTTTTTGCAACAACCATTGTTGCAATTGATAACGCAACACGTCCATAGAAAATGTCGGCTGTGGTTGCATTAATTGATTTAGAGAGCCCGTGCGAATATAACCTACCGCACCCACACCCCGTCGCAACAAGGATACTTGATAATCAAACCCACCAGGGTTAACAAAACCACGCGGCTTTTTTAGTTTCACTAACAGCCGCCATTGCTCACCTGTTTTTACGCGTAAACTATCATAACTACTGAGATTAATTTTTTTCGGAAAATGAATAAAAGCATTTGTGTCATGACTACTTGAATAGGCCTTGGATACAATAAGACTAAATAATTGCCGACGACTATCTTCTTCCGGCAAATCGACAACCTTACCCTCTACTACAAAATCTTGCGCCACCAAATCCTCAGTCAATTGATTAGCGAGGTATAGATAGCCGGAAGCAACTCCGTAAGCTAATCCCAACGTAAATGCTAATAGTAAAATAATAATAGGATTTTTTTTAGTAACAAGAATTGCAGGTAAAAACACAGAGAGCAAAGCGGAAAAATATATTATGGACGGCAATGTTGGCAAATAACCAGCCACCATAATGCCAAGAGAAAAGATTAAAAAGACACTAGTCATACATCATCCTTGATAAACACTATTAAAAAATACTGGCAAAAAAACTAGCCATTCAAACAAACACCCGTGCCACCCAATCCGCAATAGCCGTTAGGGTTTTTCGCCAGATATTGTTGGTGATAAGGTTCCGCATAATAAAAAATGGTGACCGGTAAAACTTCTGTTGTAATATCCGCGAACCCAGCTTGCAATAAACCTGTTTGATATTCTTTTTTAGTTTTTTCAGCCAAGGCTTGTTGCTCTGACGTAAACGTATAAATACCAGAGCGATACTGCGTACCGCTATCATTGCCTTGTCGCATTCCCTGAGTTGGATCGTGCGACTCCCAAAATACTTTTAGTAACGCCTCTAATGATATTATTGCCGGATTAAACACCACCAG
Source organism: Gammaproteobacteria bacterium (assembly GCA_025362015.1). GTDB lineage: Bacteria > Pseudomonadota > Gammaproteobacteria > Pseudomonadales > Cellvibrionaceae > Cellvibrio. The sequence continues at coordinate 26,747 of JANYIO010000019.1, forward strand.
CACCACTTCATTATGGCCCGTTAATCCGGAACACACTTCCTCGTAGGTTGGATTTTTTGTATAACCGGCGGCATAACCAACAGCAGTTGCAAACACACCTGACTGTTGCCAAAAGCGACGTTCTGCGCCCCAGAAACACCCCAAACCAAAAATAATCTTTTCCATTCCCGCAGGAAAAGGTTCCTGCAAAGAATTGCCCAAAACAATATGCGGATGAGTAACAGGCATAATATCACTGCGACCAGGCAAAGCTTGTTCGGGTGTAGGAATCGATAATTTTTTACTTGAGAAAATCATTAATACTACCTGGATATCACTAAAAACCTTAGTGGATGTTATTAGTGCTCATTAAAAGAAACGACTATTGTGCACTTTATTCCACACACTAAATAATGCCCGTTCTACAACAACTTGTGCAGCTAAGCCTAACTTTTCTGGTAAAGATTTTTTGACTGAATATTCCACTTCAAAAATATCAGCAGTATCAATTTGCGCTAATATATATTCATCGCTGGTTTGCAATTCATCAATTAAGTTTACACCCAAAGCACGACGACCAAACCAGATCTCACCAGTGGCAACAGCGGCTATATCCACCTGAGCACGATGCTCGCTAACAAATTCTTTAAATAAAACGTGAGTATCTTCTAAGTCTTCAACAAACTTTTCACGTCCTTTGTGGGTGTTTTCGCCGAACATAGTAACAGTGCGCTTGAATTCACCTGCCGTAAACATTTCAAAGTCGATATCATTCTTTTTCAATAACCGATGAAAATTTGGCAGCTGTGCGACTACGCCGATAGAACCTAAAATGGCAAATGGTGCAGCGATAATTTTGTTAGCAACACAAGCCATCATGTAGCCACCAGACGCAGCTACTTTATCCACACACACCGTGAGTGGAATATTTTTATGGGTAATGCGTGCTAGTTGACTAGATGCTAAACCGTAGCTATGCACCATACCACCGCCACTTTCCACTTTAACGACGACTTCATCTTGTGGCGTTGCCAAGGTTAAAATCGCACTGATTTCTTCACGTAAGTTTTCACATGCAGAGGCCTTTATATCACCAATAAACTCCAGGACAAATACGCGTTTTTTGTGCTCTTCCACAATCGCTGAGTCGCCAACTTGCCCTTTTATTCTCTGCTTGGCTAGTTTTTTCTGTTCAACCTTTTTTTCCTTTAAACGTTTTTTCTCATCCTTCTCTTGTTGCTTTAGCTGATCTTCGTCAAGAATTGCTGCCTGCAAAGCTTCGCGCATAGCGTCAAACTTTTCATTCAGTTTATTGATATGAATCTGACCCTTCTCTGACCGTTTGCCACGTAAGCCAGCAAAAACAATTAAAGTGATAACAACAAAAACTGCAATGAGAAAAGTAACTGTTTTCGCTAAAAATAAACCGTAATTCGTTAAAAATTCCAACACATAAACTCCACTGAATTAAACACCTCGCCGCAAGCAGCGAGTCATTTTTTTGTCACAATAGTTTTGTTCCAAAAATCTATTTCGTGGCAAGCCACGGAGAATTTAACCCTCGCTTGCGATTAAAAACTATTTCCACTCGGCTACGGCATTGCTTGCCACATCATTTAGCGGCCGCGCCACCAAACCGGTGTTAGATAAACTAATTTCGTATAAAGCACCATGCTTCATTGGCAGATAAGTTGCACTACCGTAGCGGGCATCAATAACCGAAAACCATTTTGCATGCTCATTAATGAAGGTCCACACATCAACTTGATAAGGCGTATCGACAATCGCAAAAACCGAACGCTTGGCAGTAGTTTCTTTTGCAATATCAAAGTAACGACCACTTAACCTATCCAAACGATACGCCGGCTTGATTCCAAAGCCGGAAAAATACCCTTTCCATTTAATAATACGTGCATCCAATTGCCATTGATCTCCATGTAAGTTAAACCGTTGTTGTTTACCTGTTTTTACATCGACAAGCACGGCAACAAAATATTGCTCTTCAATTGTTTCAAAATTAATTGTGGCAACTGGCTGTTCCGATAAAATTTGTTTGTAGCTGTAAATATCATAAGAAATCGCCCCCACCGCAACGGCAATCACCAGGAGCGCCAAGCCAAACATCCCTTTTAACCAACCCAGCAACCAACTGCTTTTCCATAAAATTTTTACGGCGTTATAAACGATAAACAAAGCAATAATAGCAATAGTAAGGGCTAGCAATGTGTATAACATACAATTTCCTATTTGATACTTATCTGCAACGCTTGTCTCTGTTGCACAAAAGTATTAATTAAACAGCCCGATATCGTTGCCAGAGATGGCACGTTCGGTAATTGATTGTAATGATACCAAGCAGCAGCAAGTATTTCGTTTCGATCCACTATAATATCACCACTCACATAATCGGCCAAATAACCCAACATGAGCTGCCCTGGAAATGGCCAGGGCTGGCTGGCGATATATCTTATATTGTCCACATTAACACTCACTTCTTCCATTACTTCACGCACAACGGTTTGCTCAGGACTTTCACCGATCTCAATAAAACCGGCCAGACAACTAAAAATTTCCTGATGAGACTTGGTATGACGCGCAAGCAAACAATAATCGCCCTGAGTAACCAACACAATAATACAAGGTGATATACGCGGATAAAAATCCAGCGCGCAATGAGTACATATTTTTGCAAGATCACGTGGGTGTGGTACCGTGGGCTTACCACAGCGCCCACAATATTGATGATCAATATGCCACCGCAACGTTTGTAACGCACGTCCCGCCAATTGAAATTTCGGGTCAGAAATAAACCCTAGCTGCGAGCGCAAATTTAACCATTGATAGCCAGGAATTTCCTGGCTGTTTATAGCAACAACCCAATATTGCTCATCCTTATTTGCCACTACTGAGTATTGCAAAATAATATGCAAATTTAAGCAATAAAATTCATTTTCGTTTAATACAATCAAATGACCGCTCGTTGAACAAAGCAATTGGTCATTAGCAACAATAAAATAGAGTTTATTATTTAGCACTGTTGATAACACCCATTCTTAACCACTTCAACTGCGAATAGCTACATCAACTCGCTAAACTACTTTATATCCAAGCGCCTCTAAACTTTCCTCCGCAATACGCAATATATCGGTATCTGCATTTTTATCAATTTTCAAGTTATCTAAATAATATTCAACACTAATGATGGCGTCGGCGAAAGTTTCCAGCATATGTTGCACCGCAGCCTGCTGCTCATTCGCGATCAAGGCCTCATCAATAAATTTCATGCAGCCAGCCAATACTTTTGCAGCACGCGGCAAACTTAAAACAAACATACTACCGCGAACACCATCCAACGTAGCTGTAATATTAATAATATGTGTTTTGTCATAATTTGATTCAGCAAATGCACTAAGTGCACGTTTAACCATTCCTAACCCTAGTTCTGCTTCATCGATAACTAATTTTTCTGCTTCAGCAATTTGATTATTTGCCATGGCATCATCGCGAGTGAGCGCATTAATTTTTGCCAGTTTATCGTCAGACATATTCGTCTTACCTAAACCCGCAATGGTACTTTCTACATATAATAAAGTATCCGCAACGCCCAAAAATTCTTCGGCTGAAACTATTTTTCCGGTTTCTTTCCAACGCTGAATTTTTTCAATTTCTTGTTTTAAACTATTGCTAGGTGAGACCAAGCCTACAATCGCTAAAATTTCTGCGACTTTTTTCAGCGTTTCTACCAACTCAGGGGCATCCGCCAATATTTCTGCGCCGTTTTGTGCAGCACTTTCCAGGATATTTTTTGTGCTGTGCAATTCATCACTCAGCACTGCCACCATAGAATTAATGGTATTTGCACTGGGACCTTTTAGGAATTCCATTTCACGCCCTAATTCAGTATCACTGTAACCTAACGGACGGACGCCGAAAGCAGTTGCTACTGCGAGAGATTTTTCTGTTGATGATTTTGATAAGGCAAGCAAATACAATAATTCTTTTACGAGAGGCGCATCAGGTTCACGATTAAAAACCGCACGACCTTCAAACTGTAAACGTTTTATTTCACGATCAATACTACTAAATAACATTTTCCGGCTTTTTGTAATGCGTAAATTTTCTTCACTGATTGCACTCAAAGTCGCATTGGCCATCCACCATAAATTGCCAACCGGTGTAGCGCCACAAATCGATTCCAACCTTTCCAGAGCCCGGCACATAATCGCAAAAGAAGCTTTAATTTGGCGCCCTTGTAATACTTTGAGCAATCCAGCTTGGTACATGTGACGCAAACGACGCACCAGAATTGAAATATCTTCTTGTGGCGCTACCGCCTGAACAGAAGCAGAGCGATTTACTTTACGCGGTTCAAATGCAAAATAATAACTCTCAGGTAATGACGGTGCACGGCGAGCTTGACGTAATTCATTAATATATGGGATCAGAAGCAGCGCCATGCTGCGAGAAGTTTGCGCGCAAAACTCCAAATAGCGCGGCAACATGAAAAATGCCGACGTGAGTATCTCTAATTTTTTGTCAATGCCAGCATCATCACCCAAGGTAATTTCAGTAATGTGCTCTACTAACTCTTGCGCCAGAAGGTCAATTCCTTTTAATTGAATCAAACTTAAAATACCGCGAATTTGCTTAATACCATCAATGCAACCTTGCAATAAGTCGCCGTTGCTTCTATCGGTTGAAAACTGCTCAAGACGAATTGCCGATTGTTCGATGGTAGCAATCAACTCATCGTGTACCATTTTTAACGAGGCACCATTAAAGGTTTCAGTTGCGCTCATAATGAATTCCTAGTGTTCTAATGTTGTCTATAGCTTGACTGTCTAATATAGCTTGACTGTATCTCACCTACAGAAATTATGCCCGTTCTTTGCAGATTGCTCGCCAAGAATGCTAATTGTTTCTCAAAAGCCCGCCTATACCTTGCACTTAACTTGCATTTAAATAGGAATAGACTGCGCTTCTTATTCAACGGGTGACGCTTGTTTCAGCCAGACACAGTTGCCATTGCTGCTTTTGTTAATACTAGTCAACTTTAGCTCATGTGCGGACAGTTCTTCAGTATTTGCCATAATAATTGGCAAGGTTTTTCGCACAGTTGATAAACGTTTAATTTCGTTGATTGCAACACCGCCAGAGTCCTTGTTGCCCTGATTACCGCCCAGCAACAGAGCTGTTTGGCCGCCGGTCATCAGCAAATATACATCGGCTAGAATTTCGGCATCGAGTAATGCCCCGTGGAGATTGCGCTGCGAGTTATCAACGCCATACCGTTTACAGAGCGCATCCAAATTATTCTTTTGCCCAGGGTGCTTTGCACGCGCCATCAACAAGGTGTCTATTATCTTGGAGCGCGTTTCCATGTACGCGGGCTTAGGTGACAAGCGTGCAAACTCAGCGTTGATAAAACCTATATCAAACGCGGCATTGTGGATGATCAAATCGGCGTCGCCGACGAACGCAATAAAGTCAGCGGCGATATCGGTAAACTTGGGCTTATCTGCCAGCATTTGTGTGCTGATGCCATGCACCCGAAATGCACCTTCGTCTACTTCGCGTTCCGGATTAATGTATTGATGATAGTGTTTGCCAGTCAGCCGGCGATTGAACAATTCAACGCAACCAATTTCGATAATTCGGTGGCCGAGCGCGGCTTCAAGGCCTGTTGTTTCGGTATCTAAAACTATCTGACGCATATTTTTCTTCTGTTTAAGGAAATTCTATTAGTTACGATTGTACAACTACTTAAAATTAAGACTGCCCCGTTAAGACCTATCCGGTTAAGCCTACCCGGCAGTCAGCATTTCAATCCCGCGATTCGCAAGACTATCGGCAATTTCATTTTCACGATGCCCGGTATGACCGCGCACCCAATGCCATTCAACTTGATGACGTTGATTCTGCTCATCCAAACGCTGCCATAAATCGACATTTTTGACAGGTTGTTTTGCCGCCGTCCGCCACCCGTTACGCTTCCAACCCAACATCCATTCAGTGATGCCTTTGCGAACATATTGCGAATCTGTCGTGAGGGTAACACTACAGGGCTCCTTCAATGCACTTAAGCCTTCAATGGCCGCCATCAACTCCATGCGATTATTAGTACTATTAGCTTCACCACCACTAAGAGATTTTTCAATACCATCACAACGTAACAGCGCTCCCCAACCACCAGGGCCCGGGTTACCTTTGCAGGCACCATCGGTAAAGATTTCAACTTTTTTCAATAGATTTCTCGACTTATTGCTAATGAATAATCAGTGCTTTTTAGACTGTATGTGAAAATTCTCAGAAGGCGTTTGACGATTTGCACGCCCCAAAATCTTGGTAACACCCCAGCCGCGTAAGCCTGCATAACCCTGCCATTCAGGCTTTAAGGGTGTCATGGCAAGATGATCTTTACGGGCAACTATTAAATAAATACCACCCCAGGGCAAGCGACACCTTTTACTCCAGCGCTCCAGCCATTGCAAATACTTAATGGCCTGTGGATGCTGAAACGGTGGCCGATAGAAGCATTGCTGTACCGTCACTGGTTCAAAATCCAATACGGCTAGCCAATCCAACACCCTTCCCAGGCGCAGCGACTGATGCCGCCACTGCGGCGACTTACTAATAAAACGTGCACACCAGCGCCCAACGCCAAATAAACTCCAAGGATTAAATCCCACGACAATCAGGTACCCGCTTGAAATTAGCACACCCGCCGCTTCACGCAACATGTGGTGCGGGGTTTGGCTGTAATCCAGCACATGATGGAGCAATACCACATCGATAGAGTTAGCAGGCAAAGGCAAATGGTTAAAATCAGCCAAAGCAGATACGGTAGGATTTGTGGACACCTGCGAATAAAGTGCAAAGCGGTGCGAAATACGGCTGGACTGGAGTAAATCAACCTGCTCGGCAACGCTCAATTGCAGCAAGTGATAGCCAAACACGTTGCGCAATTGCTCATCTATAAGCAATTGTTCCTCAGCGACTAAAACCTTGCCTAACGGCGACGCAAACCACTCACTGACCGGCTTAAGCGAACTGCGTAAAGGTAAAACGCCAAAGCGCTTGTGCCATAACACCCGACCACGAATAAAAAAACGTTGGATCGCGGTGAAAAAACGACTGTTGACAAAAAGGTGATGCGGCATTCTTGTTTCTCACACAACTGGTTCTTACACAACTTGGTTCTCACACAACTTGGTTCTCACACAACTTGGTTCTCACACAAAAAGCAGAAGGAACGAGTCTGCTATCATCCACGAATTATAGAAGATCAGGAGAAAGGATATGTTGCAAATTCATCCCATACCCGCATTCAATGACAATTATTTTTGGCTGCTTCAGCCGGACGCACTACAACCAGTCGCGTATATCATCGACCCCGGTGCTGCTGAACCGGTTTATACCGCACTTAAATCCCATCAACTAACGCTTGCGGGAATCTTAATTACTCATCACCATCACGATCATATTGACGGTGCTGCGGAGCTTGGCCAAGCCTTCAAGGTTCCGATTTATGGTCCACCATCCGCGAAAATTCCGCAAATTACAGACTATCTAGTCGATGGTGATGATTTAACATTGGGGCCGCTTAACGCCAGAATCATTACGCTGCCAGGACATACTCGCGACCATATCGGCTACTTTATTCAACCCTCCCAACACCAGCCCAGCCTCTTTGGCGGCGACACTCTATTTGGCGCCGGCTGTGGTCGCTTATTTGATGGCACCGCCGAACAGTTATTTCAATCCCTGCAACGCATTGCACGACTGCCTGACGCTACTCTGATCTACTGCGCACATGAATACACGCTCGACAATATTCGCTTTGCACTGCACATAGAGCCCGATAATACAAACCTACTTACGCGCCAAGCCGTCGCCCTACACAAACGTCAACTACAATTACCGACAATACCTAATTCATTAGATCTCGAAAAACAAACCAATCCGTTCTTGCGCTGTCATTTACCCAACATTCGCCAACGCGTAGAACAATTAAGCCAGCAAACATTACTTACCGAACTTCAAGTATTTACTCAGTTGCGGCGCCTAAAAGATGAATTTTGAGAACTGAAACAATGGCATAAGTTGACCCATTTTAGCTCAAGCCCTAGAATCCCTTGCGTTTATATACACCAAGTTCGGTTTTTCGCGCCAACAAACGTAATATAATAAAGACAGCAGCAATAACTTATTGAGTAGATGTAAAACTATGATTTTTATTAACAGCTCATTTCCTAACTCTCAATTAGTCCATCGCGCGCTGACATTCTTTTTTATTACGACGCTTCTCGCAAGTTGCAGCTCTTTCACACACCACAAACCTGATGCTGCAAACACCGAAGCTCTAGTCATTATTGATCCTGTGAATCAACAACCTGCAGAACCTGAACAGAAACTCATGGCGCCAGGTCAAAATGAAGATGGTAGCTATAACAGTATTTGGGACAGAATTCGCAATGGTTATGGCCTCCCTGAGGTTAATAATGATCCTATCAACAACCAACTCCGTTGGTACTCTAACAATCAAGGTCATGTAAACCATTTTACCGCCCAATGCCAACCCTACTTGTATTACGTCGTATCTGAAATGGAAACCAATGGTTTGCCACTTGAACTTGCCTTATTGCCAATCATTGAAAGTAGTTATGATCCAACGGTAATGTCTCCAAGTCACGCCGCTGGAATTTGGCAATTTATTCCGCAAACGGGTAAAAACTTTGGCCTCAAAAAAAATAATTGGTACGATGGCCGCAAGGATGTAGTCGCCTCTACCGAAGCGGCAATCCGTTACTTAAAAAAGCTGCACACCATGTTTGATAACGATTGGCTGTTAGCCATTGCGGCATACAATGCTGGTGAGGGCACCGTGTATCGCGCCATCGAAAAAAATAGGCGCGCAGGTAAACCAACAGATTTTTGGTCATTACCCCTATCAAAGCAAACCCAATCTTATGTACCGCATTTGTTAGCACTTGCAAAAGTTATCTCTGATCCAAAACAATACGACTTAACACTGAACCCCGTTGCCAATGATCCCTACTTTGTCAAAATCAATGTGGCATCACAAATCAATCTGGCGCAAGCTGCCAAACTTTCCGCCATAGATGCTGGCGAACTTAAAAAATTAAACGCTGGATTTAATGGTTGGTTAACTCATCCCACTGAAGCATGCCCAGTGCTGGTACCGATTGCCGATGCCGCTGCGTTTACTTTGCAATTGGAATCATTACCGAAGCTAGCGATTAAGCAATGGCAAGAACACACCGTTAAAAAAGGTGACACCTTAAGCAGTATTGCAAAACATTATGGGGTTAGCGTAGATACCATCACTACTATTAACAATGTAAAAAAATCCTCTCTGCGCCTCGGCCAGCAGTTACAAATTCCGCTCTCGGCACCATTCATGGATCCTTCGATGACAGCGGCCGATGAATTATTAGCTGCACGCAAGCTGCAAAAAGAAGCGGGTAAAACAAGTTATTACACGGTGAAACCTGGCGAAAATTTATCGGGTATCGCTAAAGCACAAAATATTTCAAGAGACACTCTTGCACAACTTAATCATCTATCAGCAACATCAAAATTAAAACCGGGACAAAAAATATTGATGTTAAGCCAGTCAACATCTGAACAACACTCCTCAGCAACATCCAGCAGCCCGCGTAGAATTACTTACACAATTCAAGCTGGCGACACACTCTTCAAAATTGCCAACCGTTTTAACGTGACCACAAAAGAAATTTTAGAATGGAATCAAGTGAAAGATGAAAGTTACATTCATCCTAATCAGGAATTGATTATTATGATCCCAGCGAAAGGCTAAAGCGTTCGCCATCACAACCCGCGGTTATAATCTAGGAATTGCCGCAAGCAGTTGCTGCGTATAAACTTCTTTAGGCGCAGCAAATAATTGTTCTGTTGCGCCCTCCTCTACCAACTTGCCATTTTGCATCACTACTACTCGATCACATAGATAACGCACCACTGACATATCGTGCGAAATAAATAACATCGTCAAACGGTGCTTTCGTGTTAGCTCCAGCAAAAGCGCAAGAATCTGTGCACGAATTGTCACATCCAACGCTGATACTGGCTCATCAGCAATAATTAATTTTGGCTTTAAAGCAATAGCACGCGCAATTGCAATACGTTGGCGTTGGCCACCTGAAAACTCGTGGGGGTATTTACGAATAAAACGTCTATCCAAACCTACGTCATCCATTAACTGATTCACTTGTGTTAACACATTTTCATCAGTAGCCAAACCATGAATCAACAACGGTTCTGCCAAAGCATCAAACACCGTCATACGCGGATTTAGTGATGCATAAGGGTCCTGAAAAATCATTTGAAAATCCCGCCGGGATTTTTGTAATTCATGCAAAGAGAATGTACGTAAATCTTTCCCCTCCAATAAAATTTCGCCTGATTGGGCATCTACTAAACGCATAATACTGCGACCTAGAGTAGATTTTCCAGAACCAGACTCACCCACTACGCCCAAAATTTCACCGCGATTAATGGTCAAACTAATATCATCAACGCCCTTGACCACACTGATTAAACGCTTAATAAACGCTCCACCAAATTGTGGAAAATAAGTTTTTAACTGTTTGATTTGTAAAAATGGTGGCTCTGTTATTTCAGCTAAACTCGCTGTAGGTTTTGCGGTGGTTAGTACTGCACTTAATAATTTTTGTGTGTATGCTTGAGTTGGGGTTTTAAAAATCTGTTCTGTTGTGCCCTGCTCTACTACCTTGCCTTTCTCCATGACCAAAATATGATTCGCCATTTGCGCCGCCACGCCCAAATCATGAGTGATAAAAATAACCGCAAGATTACGTGTTTTTTGCAAATTTTTTATCAAGGTTAAAATTTGTGCTTGAACAGTTACATCAAGCGCAGTAGTAGGCTCATCGGCAATTAATAGTTGCGGCTCAGTAATAAGTGCCATAGCAATCATCACTCGCTGGCGCATTCCGCCAGAAAATTGGTGCGGGTAATCATCGATACGCACTTCTACATCGCGAATCCCTACTTCGTTTAAAGCGTTGATTGCACGTTGGCGAGCTTCTTTACGCGAAACAGGATGATGTTCTTGAACAGATTCCATTAGTTGGTCAACAACACGCATATAAGGATTAAGCGAGGTCATTGGGTCTTGAAAAATCATGCTAATTTTGTGACCGCGAATTTTGCGTAACTCAGCTTCGTTCATACGCAATAAATCTTGTTCCAAAAATTCCGCTGAGCCTTTTTCAATTTTTCCGGGCGGCATAGGAATTAAACCCAGCAAACTATAACAAGCCACAGATTTACCTGAGCCTGATTCACCCACAATACCTAAAACCTCACCCGCATTGAGTTCAAAGCTCAAATCATCAACAGCCACTGTTGTGCCGTTGCGAGTATTAAATACAACACGTAAATTTTTAACGCTTAACATAAAAATACTCAAAGTAATTTATTTACAATCACTTGCTTTTTTAACTTCCATTTACGCCAAACTAAATGAATCCCGGCATTTCTTCTGAGACCGTCGGAGGCATGGAGCCGACGTCGAGCCTACAGGGATGTACTTGCGGCGCGTCTCAGAAGGAATACCGGGATTCATGTCCGCAAGCCCATAACTAATCTTTCGATGCCCGTGGATCCAACGCATCACGCAAACCATCACCTAAAAAATTTAATGAAAATAATGTGAGCGACAGAGCAAGACCGGGAAATACTAACAACCACGGATACTCCTCCATAGTTTCAGTGCCGCCAGAAATTAAAGAACCCCAGGAACTTTGCGGTGGTTGAATACCCAAGCCTAAAAAGCTTAAAAAAGATTCTAATAAAATTACACTCGGAATAGTGAGTGTGGTGTAAACAATAATGGGGCCAAGCACATTAGGAATTAAATGACGCGTAATAATCTGCCAGGGCGATAAACCCATCGTAATCGCAGCCTCAACAAACTCCTGACGTTTAATGGTAAGCACTTGGCCGCGCACAATCCGCGCCATAGTCAACCACTCCACAGCACCAATCGCTAAAAATAATAGCAACATACTGCTACCAAATATTACTGTTAATAAAATAATAAAAATAGTAAAGGGTAAAGCGTAAAGTGCATCCACAATACGCATCATAATTGCATCAACACGGCCACCTAAAAAACCTGCCGTTGCGCCCCAGAGCACACCAATTAACAATGCAACTGCAGTTGCAATAAACCCCACCATTAACGACACACGGCTGCCATACATAATTCGCGTGAGCTGATCTCGACCTAGCACATCCGTGCCCAACCAATGTTGTTGCGATGGGGATGTTGCACCCAATTCCAAATTTTGGCCTTCGTAGGTGTAAGGTGCGATCAATGGCGTAAGTAGCGCAATCGCGATGAAGAAAATTAAAATACACAAACCAATCATGGCCATTTTATTTTTACGCAAGCGAATAAAAGCATCTTGGGTGAGAGATGTGCCTTTTTCGATGTTGATATTTAACTCATTCATGTTAGCGCCCCCCACTCACTTCTTGCCGTAATTTTGGGTTCAGCAATACTAGCAACACATCCGCCAACAAATTAAATATCACAATTAAAAACGCAAAGAAAATCGTGCAACCCATAATCATAGTGTAATCACGGTTAAATGCAGCCTGCACATAAAAACGACCAAGGCCAGGAATTTGAAAAATAGTTTCCACCACAAAAGAACCCGCGAGCAAACCTGCAATTGCGGGGCCTAAAAAAGAAATCACCGGAGTGATGCCGCCACGCAAAGCATGAACAAAAACAATTCGCGCTGTGGATAAACCTTTCGCACGCGCAGTGCGAATATAATCCTGCGATAAAATTTCTAACATCCCACCACGACTAATACGCGCAATATATGCAGCATAAGCTGCGCCTAAAGTAACTGACGGCAATATTTTATCACCATCAATTTGCCCCCAGCCTGCAACGGGTAACCACTGCAACCAAATACCAAAAATTAATAATAAGAGAGGACCCAGTACAAATGATGGCATGCAGATACCAATCATCGCAGTCGACATAGGCACATAGTCTTGCAATGAGTTCGGTTTTAAAGAAGCAGTAATACCTGCGATGAGACCAAAAATTAAAGCAAATAATGTTGCATAAAAAGCCAATTCCATTGTTGGAGGGAAACCCGCAGCAATTAAATCATTTACAGTATGACTTTGAAATTTAAAAGAGGGGCCGAAATCACCGTGCAGAAGACTCCATAAATAATCAAGGTATTGTTTCCAAAGCGGATCATTAAGATGATAATGTTCGTTTAAATGTTTTATAACCTCAGGTGGAACATTTCTATCTTGATCAAAAGGTCCACCAGGAGCAGACCTCACCATAATAAAAGTCAACAAAGAAACCCCCAATAAAACCGGGATACTTTGCAAAATACGCTTTAAAATAAACAAATACATTAAATAACTCGACTCATCATGGTATTAAATATACATTTTTAAATGGGTAATAATCCATTAAATTATCATACCAACCTTGGACAGATGGACTCACTAATCTATTCCAGTTATAGGTATAAAAGGGAAGAATAGGAACTGAATCAACCAGGATTTTTTCCGCTTCCTGAAAATAGGCCATACGTTTTTCTTTATAGCTTTCCAAGGCAGCCTTTGCCAACAAGGCATCATAATGTGAGTTAGAAAAACCCGTTCTATTGTTACCATTATCTGTTATGAACATTTCCAGAAAAGTATTTGGATCAAGATAATCGCCAACCCATGAAGCGCGATCAATTTGATAATCCATTTGTTTTTCCTTGTCTAGGAAAACTTTCCATTCAGTATTTTCCAACACTACGTTAATACCTAAATTCTGTTTCCACATTTGCTGAACAGCTACAGCAATATTTTGGTGCTCATCGCTGGTATTGAATGTAATTTTTAGCTCTGGGAAACCGACTCCATTCGGGTACCCAGCCTCCGCCAACAATTTCTGAGCGAGGCTAATATTAAAGGGCATTTTAGCCTGAGCAACATAACCATGAGTATCTGGTGGCGTTAAACTATAGGCAGGAATTTGTCCAAACTTTGTTACATATTCAACAATTTTATTGCGGTCAATTGAGTAAGCAAGAGCTTTTCTTACCCGGACATCATCCAAAGGTTTTATCCTGTTATTGAAACGATAAAAGTAAGTCGCGTAGTTGGCGTATGAGCGCAGCGCAGGATCTTTTGTCTTTTTATAGACTGCCAATTTGTCTCTTGGTAAATAGTAAGTGGCATGAAGCTGTCCAGATCTAAACATTCGCTCTTCTGTGGAAGATTTTTGAATCGGGTAATATCGAATCTCATTCAAGTGAACATTTTTTGCGTCCCAATAGTTAGGGTTTTTCTTTACCGATAGATATTTATTAGGTGTCCATTCGCTCAATATGAAAGGACCATTATTGACAAAATTTTCAGGCCTAGTCCAGCGCGTTCCTCGCTCATCAAGTGCACCAAATTTTTTTATTGTGGGAATATGTACGGGATACATACTGTGATGATCTAACAATTGTAAAAAGTAAGGGGTTGGAGCAATTAATGTCACCTGCAATGTTTGTTGATCTAGAACTTTAGCACCGAACTCCTCAACACCAACTTTCTTTTCATAAATATTTTGCCCATTCTTTATTACAAAGTAAGACGATGCATATTCATTACCTAGTGCTGGCATTAATCCACGCAACCAAGATTGGACAAAATCATTTGCTACAAGCTTTTCTCCATTTGACCATTTAGCGGAATCGCGGATGTGAAATGTGTAAACCATCCCATCATCGGAAACCTCCCAGCTTTCTGCCACAGCTGGAACTATTTCCAATGTCTGTGGATTTTTCGATACCAACCCCTCGTACAATGACAATATGACATGGTACTCAGGCATTCCGCTGGTTGACTGTGGATCAACAGTAGAAATTTCATCACCATTCCCAACATGCAATATCTGCTGCTCGTTACCAAGCTCCACAAGAGTTTTATGTTTCTTGCAGTCACTAAGTGCAATGACGGAGATGAACATAAGAAGAATACGAAGAAAATGTTTCATTAAAGCTCGGGGAGTTGAGGATTAGATATTATCGTCATCCTCGCGTAAGCGGGGATCCATGCTTTTAAGAGCTGGATCCCCGCCTGCGCGAGGATGACAACGGAGTTTTTTATTTACTTATGAATAAAAATCAATGTGTTTTTTCTAATGTTTTCGCAAAGGCATCAAAACTAAATGGCCTGCCCAAAAACTCAGCAACAAAATCTGCCGCATCTTTAGCACCGCCAGGGGCTAATATTGTTTTGCGATAACGCTGCGCTACTATCGGATTACGCAAACCTTCTTTTTCAAATTCGCTGAACATATCACTCGCAATGACTAGCGACCACATATAGGTGTAGTACATTGCTGAGTAGCCATTCAAGTGGCCGAAGCTCGCATAAAAGTGTGTGCCAGCTACATAACTAAAGGGTGAATAAGTCGATTGTATTTGTTCCATCACTTTATCTAAATCAATATTGGCTGGGTCTTTGTTATAAATGTTGAGTGACATTGCGGCATAAAATAATTGATGTTTAGTCCACAAACCACGACCAAAATTGCGCCCAGCGCGCATTTTTTCAACTAATGCTTTGGGGATAACTTCACCTTTGGTATTGCTCGCAAAACTGGCAAGTGTGTCGGCATCCCACACCCACTCCTCCAACATTTGTGATGGTGCTTCTACGAAATCATGTTCTGTTCTAGTTCCCGAAAAGGCAATCCTTTGATGATCTCCCGCAAAAATCTCATGCAACAAATGGCCAAATTCATGCAGGAAAGTTTCTACATCATCATGCTCCATCAATTCATTAGGATTATCGCCACCAGGAAAATTGCACACTAAAGCAGAGGTAGGTATTTGCAAGCCGCTTACGCCACTCATAATGCCGAAATGCGCTGCGTGTTTATATTTTCCATCGCGCGGATGCAAATCTAAATAAAAACGACCAATGACTTTATCACCATCCCACACTTCATAAGCTTTCACCGACGGATCCCAGGCTTCAGTTTGCCAAGGCTTAATAGTGACGCCAAACATAGTTTGTGTTAAATCAAAAATGCCTTGTTGCACTTTTGCAAAGGGAAAATACTGGCGAATTTTTTGCGCATCCACTTGATACTGTTCTTTTTTAATCAGCTGTTCTAAATAGAGTTTTTGCCAATCAGCCACACGTTTTGCGTAGGGGTCAATCTTTAACAACCGCTTATATAAAACTTGTAGTTCTTGTGTGGCTCGCGGCGTAGCAAGCATTGATACCTTGTCGATAAATTCCTGCGCATTTTGTGAAGTTTTAATCATTTTATCTTCGGTTACGTAAGTCGCGTAATCGGGGTAGCCAAGGATTGTTGCCAACTCATGACGTTTGCTTAATAGCTCTTGCAACACAACTTTATTTTCTGGATAAGCCATGTTGCGATAGGCTTTATATAACCGCTCACGCAGTGCATCGCTTTCAGCATATTGCATGATTGGCATATAATCTGGCATATCCGTAGTGATAATAATTTTCCCTTCGGCATTCGGTTTATGTTTGTCAATATAGTCTCGCGGTAAGCCTTTTAATTCCTTTACGGAATTCAATTCTATTTTTTTTCCGCCTTCGCGATAATTTTTATCAAACTGTTGGCCAACTAAATTAATTGCTTCATTGAGCTCTTTAATTTTAGCGCGGGTTGCGTCATCTTTATCTACACCAGAACGATGGTAGTCACGTAGCATATGCTCGACATAACGCTTATCTTCATCCGTTAACTTATTCACATCCACTTTACTAATGGCATCATAAATAGGCCGAGACAAACTTATTTCACTAATGAGTTCAACCCAATGCTGTTCACAATTCTCGCCTGCCACTCTAACTTCTTTGTTAGGGTGAACATTGGAGTAAAGTCCTGCACGATTCATTTGTCCATCAATTAACATATCCATGTGGTTAATTTGATCCAACAAGGCTGCATCAGCAACAATCACTTTACCTTTGGTAAAACTATCCAATTGTGTAGCAACGATTTTGTAATCTGCTTCACAAGATTGAAGATAATTTTTTGCCTCAACATCACTTGGCAACTCCCACGCTTGAAACTGTAGCAGTGATTCAGGCTTATTATTTGACTTTGGTAATGACTGCTGACAAGCGACTAAGGTACAAGCAGCAATGAATGTTGCCCCATACACAAAACTATTATTAAAGATCATTCGCGTTAATCTCTTAGTGATTGGTTTTATAGGTACTGATTTCATAGGTGCTGTAACCTTAACATTAAATTTGGTTATAATTCGAGCAAGCCAAGGGTTTTTATTGTGGCTTATCAGGCAATGTTGAAACAGACGAATGTTGAAATAAACGCCGACCATCTACTAGAAAGTTTCTGCATGGTATTACACTTTAAAACAGGTGCAAAGCCGCTTTTATAAACTGTGTGACTTCAGTCGGTGGTGCTGGAATTAGGTTTTGCCCTAGTACGCTTTATGCCTCTTAGTTTTTCAATGTTAATCAAAATTTTTTACAATTTGTTCAACCATTTTTTTAGCGTCGCCAAACAACATCATGGTATTGTCTTTATAAAATATTTCATTATCAACACCCGCATAACCGGAGGCCATACTACGCTTTATAAACAATACCGTACGTGCTTTTTCTACCTCTAAAATTGGCATGCCATAAATTGGACTTTGCGGATTCGATTTAGCTGCTGGATTAGTAACATCATTTGCACCAATAACAAACGCAACATCCGTTGTGGCAAATTCGTTATTTATATCATCTAACTCAAATACATCGTCGTAAGAAACATTGGCTTCGGCCAGCAATACATTCATGTGCCCCGGCATACGCCCCGCAACGGGATGTATTGCATAACTCACTTTTACTCCCGCCGCTTTTAACACATCGCCCATTTCACGTAACGCATGTTGCGCTTGCGCGACAGCCATACCATAGCCTGGGACAATAATAACTGAGCCAGCATTTTTTAAAATAAATGCGGCGTCTTCAGCACTACCGCGTTTTACCGGACGTTCATTTGTTGAAATTGCAGCACCGCCATTTTCTGCTGCACCAAAGCCGCCGAGAATGACATTAAAAAATGAACGGTTCATTCCTTTGCACATGATGTAGGACAAAATCGCACCTGACGAACCAACCAATGCACCGGTAACAATTAATGCACTGTTGTGCAGGGTAAAACCTATACCCGCAGCGGCCCAACCCGAATAAGAATTGAGCATGGAAACTACCACCGGCATATCCGCGCCGCCGATAGGAATAATCAACAAAAAACCTAGTAGAAATGCGATTGCGGCCATACCCCAAAATAAACAGGGCGCTTGCTCGAAACAAAAAAGTATCATCAAACCAACAATTGCAAAACCTAATAATGCATTTAAAAAGTGTTGGCCTTTAAACACTATCGGTTTGCCTGACATTAAGCCTTGTAATTTTGTAAACGCAATAATTGAACCGGAAAATGTAATTGCGCCTATGACCACACCTATACCCATTTCGATACGACTGGAAATAAAAATTTCGCCTGCATCATTTAACAAATGAAATGCATTGGGATTACTAAATGCAGCACCGGCAACTAAAACTGCGGCGAGCCCCACCAAGCTATGAAAAGCAGCGACTAACTGCGGCATTGCCGTCATGGCAATATTGCGAGCAATAAAAATTCCAATGACGGCACCAATCGTGAGTGCCATCACTATCCAACCATAGGAAGCGACTGCAGGGCTGAGCATGGTCGTCACAACCGCTATGAGCATACCCAACATACCGACTAAATTTCCACGCCGCGATGATTCAGGTGATGACAACCCACGCAACGCCACAATGAACATGACTGCTGCTATTAAATATGCCAGCGATGTTAAATTTTGATGAAGCTCTTGCATAAGACCCCCGTTATTTTTTCTTTTTATACCCTATTATTTTCTTTTATACATAGCAAGCATGCGTTGGGTGACAGTGAAACCACCAAAAATATTAATCGCTGCCAATACCATAGCAACGAAGCCTAATACTTTTGATAAACTCATTTCAGCCGGACCAACGGCTATTATTGCACCCACAATAATGACACTGGAAATGGCATTAGTAACGGACATTAAAGGTGTATGCAGTGCTGGAGTTACGCTCCATACCACGTAATAACCAACAAAAATTGCTAAAACAAAAATTGATAATTGCGAAACAAAATTTGCTTCCATTTCATTGCTCCTGTTTCAATTTAAACGCCGGGTGAATAATTTCACCCGCATGAGTTAACGCAGATGCTGTCAAAATTTCATCTTGCCAATTGAAGTTAACGTTTTTTGTTGTGGTATCAACATGAGGGGTTAAATAATGCAAAAGATTTTTGGCATAAAGTACACTGGCATCCGCAGACAAACGACTTGGAATATTAAATAGCCCAACAATCGTCACGCCATTAATTTCAATAACCTCACCCGGTTTGGTCAATGTGCAGTTGCCACCCTGCTCTGATGCAAGATCAACAATCACCGAACCAGCACGCATGGAATGTACCATATCATCGTTAATTAATATCGGGGCTTTACGACCAGGAATGAGTGCTGTGCAAATAACAATATCTTGTTTTTTTAACGTCTCGGCGACTAATTCTGCCTGACGACGCTTATAGTCATCGCTCATTTCTTTGGCGTAACCGCCTGCGGTTTCAGCTTGTTTTACTTCTTCACTTTCTACCATCACAAATTTTCCGCCAAGGCTTTCAACTTGCTCTTTGGATGCAGCGCGAACATCCGTTGCGGATACAATTGCCCCTAAACGTTTTGCCGTAGCAATTGCCTGTAATCCGGCAACGCCAGCGCCCAACACCAACACGCGTGCAGGTGCAATAGTCCCCGCTGCAGTCATCATCATGGGCATTGCGCGATCATAAACATTGATCGCTTCAATGACTGCACGATAGCCTGCTAAATTACTTTGCGAACTGAGTACATCCATACTTTGTGCACGCGAAATACGCGGCACAAACTCTAATGCAATGGCAGTAATACCTGCAGCAGCATAAGCTGCTATGGCGGCTGTATTCGCATATGGCGATAACATCGCGAGCAAAATTGCACCGCGTTTAAATAGTGCTAGCTCATCAACATCGCCGTCACCAGATAAATTATCTTGCGCCAACAGAGGACGCTGTACTTTTAAAATAATATCGCTGTCGCCTAATAACGTTTTTAAATCAGATTCAATCTGCGCACCTGCTGCGATATAGGCATCATCTGTTATGCGACTTGCTTCACCTGCACCCGTCTCTACCAACACGCTACAACCTAGTGCGATAAATTTCTTTACCGTTTCCGGTGTGGCAGCAACTCTTCGTTCGTGCGCGCGACGCTCTTTGGGTACGGCTATTTTCATTCTTATTTCCCCTTAGATTATTTATAACAAGCACTGACGAAATATATCGTGACCTTACATAGCTATAACACTTCGAGAGAACAAGCTGAGGATTACCCAATCTTAAACTTGAATTAAACACCTCGCTTACGATTAAATTATCTTATACCTTTGGCAGCTTATTTGCGAAGTGCTTCACTGATAAAGAAGATTGCAGTACTGTGATTTATATATTACGAAGTTTCAGTATCATCGCAGATAGAGTTTGTACATATTCACAATGATATTGATGCCATTTGGTACAACAAGAACTCAAAAATATGTATGGCTACCTTACTGGCACTTAAATAAATATAGGAGGTCATAATTTACGGTAAAGACACAGCTTATTTATGGCGTTTTTATGGTCTTCGCAGCCTTATAAAATTATTAGTAACGTCCACCAAAATCAGTAAGTTTTTAGTTTTTCGAGCACTCAGGACTGCCTCTATTTGGCAATCATGTGCCTAAA
>JANYIO010000030.1 GCA_025362015.1 Gammaproteobacteria bacterium
TATGCAATATGCATTCTGCCAGCAAAAACTATTCATTGTTGTATATCTTTATCGCAATCAAAACTCAGAAGAGCTTAAAATGCCTGCCCGCCTTTGATGATTAGAATTCAATGCTGCCTAACGCTCAACTGATAACTATCCCATACTGTGTAAATTCGGCCGATTGGTTTATGGCGCTACATCATTTACCGCAAGCAATTTGGCTAGATTCTGGACGCCCGCAAAGCTTGTATGGGCGCTTTGATATTCTCAGTGCGGCACCTGCTATCACCCTGGAGACACGTGAATCCAACACAGTCATTGGATTGCACGATGGCACAACACTTACCTCAAGCGACAACCCATTCCAACTGTTACAACAATATTTAATAACCACTGCCCCTTTAACTGAAGTCCCTTTTTCAGGCGGTGCTTTGGGTTATTTCGCCTATGACCTTAGTCGAAGACTAGAAAAATTACCCAAAATTGCCAGTCAGGATATTGAGTTGCCGGACATGTGCGTGGGTATTTACCCATGGGCAATTGTTCAAGATCATCAGCAGGAAAGTGCCTGGCTAGTGATCAATAAAGCACTCGCTCCTGCTTATAACTTTTCGGAAATCGAACAAATTACGAGGTTTCACGAACCTAAAAATATTTTTAAGATTGATGAATTATTCTTTAATATCAATAAGTTCAAAGCAGAACTTAACGTAGAAAGCTACACCGAGGCGCATAGCAAAATACAAACCTACATTCGCAATGGGGACTGCTACCAAGTCAACTTCGCACAGCGTTTTAGCACTCTCTACAAAGGCAATCCTCTTGCCGCCTATCTCAAATTACGTGCCGCACTGCCCTCGCCTTTCTCTGCTTACATGCAGCTGAAACAAGGTGCAGTGCTCAGCTTATCGCCTGAGCGCTTTATCCATATCAATGGGACTCATGTTGAAACCAAACCCATTAAGGGCACAATTGCGCGCGGCAAAACACCAGACGAAGATCTCGCCAATGCCATTGCACTAAGGTCCAGCGAGAAAGATCGCGCCGAAAATTTAATGATTGTTGACCTACTACGAAACGATCTCAGCAAAACCTGTACCGACGTAAAAGTACCCGAATTATTCAGCCTGCAAAGCTTTGCCAATGTCCATCACCTTGTCAGCAGCGTCACTGGGCAACTCAAACCTCACACTCACCCGCTGGAAGTTTTGGCCTCCAGCTTCCCGGGTGGCAGCATCACCGGGGCACCTAAAATTCGCGCCATGGAAATCATTGAAGAGCTCGAACCCACCCGCCGTTCACTTTATTGCGGCAGCCTTGGCTACATCAGCACTTGCGGCAATATGGATACCAATATCGCCATTCGCACTCTCGTTTGTGCGGACGATAAAATATATTGTTGGGGTGGCGGTGGCATAGTGGCGGATTCAGAATCCACGCAGGAATATCAAGAAAGTATTGCCAAGGTGAAGGTGTTGATGGATACCATTGAGCAGCAATTTGGGGAATCGATTTAAATAATATTACTGGACATTTAAATCATTGAAAATTTAAGTAACCCGCCAATCCAGTTAAAAAGGATTGGCGGGTCTTTTTTTTCTAGCAACAACTTGCGCCAGATAATCTATCTAGTAGCTGTTTATGGACCTGTGACTGGAGAAGATGTAGTACCAAAAACGACTAACTCATTCACCCTACTGTAAGTTTCTTGTGCTGCCGAACCATGAGTTATTACTCGTAATTGGCTTGTTGTCACTTGAGTAACCGGATGAGATCGATGCACCGCAGTATTGCCGCTTACTACGACTAATGGTATCCAGATATTTGCGCCATTTAAGTATTCAATCTCGTAGCTACGTAGAGCTAAGCTTTCTAAAGTATTCGTGATGCTACTCGTCGTAAACCCTTCTGATGTATAAAGATCAACTGTATTTATAGTTACCAGAAATTGCCATGAAAGATAAACTGTCCAACGCGGTGAACCTGAAACAGCAACTTCTTCACTAACATTCGACCAACTATGGAGACCACCAAGCGCTACACTTAGATCGCTGTCATTAATCTTCAATGGTGAATAGCCAGAAAAAGTAGAGGAAGCACTTGCGGTAGCTAAGGGCGCAATATTACCTACCAGAACTGTAATACTCGCCGAACCCGTATTACCATCACTATCCTTTACTTCGTAAGTAATAACGTGAGTGCCCTGCGTTAAAGCCCTGGTATTTATTATGTCTCCATATCCCAAAAAACCATCGATACTTGAACTCCAGCGCAACGAAGAAATAGGTTTACCCGTTGCCATTTGCGCTGCAGTCGGAAGCAAGCCGTCTTCAACATCGGAGGCGGAACCAGAGAGATTCACTACAGCACCTAATTGCACCGAATAAGCATCACTTTGCCTGATACTGACGACGGGCGTAGCTCCACGCGTAACTACCTGTAGCGTGTAACTATTGGTCGCCGACAAATAAATATCATCAAAAAGTTTGGTTGCTGTGATGGTTGTCGTGCCGAAGTCTAAACCAGTGACAACACCTTGCGCGTCGACGCTCGCTATCGATGAATTTGAAGACGAATAAATAATGTCACCAGTCCCAGGTGCGACCGGATTTAGTACATTGGTGTACTTCTCATTAAAATGAATAAATATAGGACCCTGATCCTTAAATTGAATACTCTCTGGCAACACAGGTTCTACACCATTGCGGATAATAACTACACCGCTATTGGCATGAGTAGTTTCTCCGTCGATGGCAGTTACTTGCAAACTAAAACTCTCATCACTTTCTTCAATAACATCGTTTATCAGCGCCACAGAAATTTCTTTAATAACTTCACCGACCGCGAATACAACCTCACCAGAAGTGGTCACGTAATCTGTATTGCTTTTGGCAGAGCCGTCTTGAGTGTTGTAGGAGATTGTAACTGGCGTTTCGCTAGGAGCACTCAAGCGAACTTTAAATACGGCAGTTCCACTGTTCTCATTAAAAACGCCGCCAATGACTTTAACAAAAGTAGGTACAGGTTTTATTAAAATAGACACTGTGGCCGAATTGACCCGGTCTTCACTGTCTTGTGCTGTTAAACGAAATTCCAGTTGCGTTGCGATGCTCACATCAGGCATGAGGACGACATTATCCAGCGCAAGGGGCGAAGGAATAATAACTTGCGGTCCGGTTACTTGAGTCCACAGTGTTTTTACAATTTGCGCACCCTTCGCCGCTACCACAGTGCCACGCAAATTGAGTAACACATTGGGATCAGCAAATTGCCGTTGGCCAACCGAAACCTGAGGCAATAATTCCAGCGCCGAAGGGATTACAGGAGATTCGCCGGTTGGGCCTGGCACGAGTACTTCACCGTTAATACTACCCGCGACTGGTGAAGGTAAAGTATTTTCGGTGGACGTGCTTGAAGCCTTACCACCGCCACATCCTGTTAACACCAAACCCGAAAATGCCAATAGGGATGCAAGAAAAAATATACTGCAAAATGTCTGTGATGCGATAAACGCCGCCTGTATCCAGGATTTTATAAAATTAGAATTCATAACGCAGACCTGCCTGAATTTGATACGCCGAAAGATTTTTGTAACCAACCATTTGTTGGTATTGGAAAAACCCTGATACACCCGCTTTAAAAATAAACGAAGAGCCAACCGCTATTTGCGCGAAGGCTTTATCTTCACCATCATTTTTCAGCGTAAAAGTGTTGTCCGGGTCTGGATCGTAGGCGAAGTGCGATATTATTGGATCGAAACCAGCGCTGACTTCACTGAGCAACGTCAGCTTTACCATGGGAATAAGTACGCCCCAGTTTTTATTGAAAACGTAAGTCGATTGCATACCAGCACCGAGAGTAAGTTGCTCTGTAGATTGTTTACCAATAATCATGGGTAAACCACCGCTGCCATTTTCTCCGTAACCATCAACTTTATTTTGCAAATAGTCAAAACGCACAAAGGGAAACACCGTTAGGGCCTCTTTATTCCATTCCCATTGTAATTGCGAATTCAAGAGGATTTGCGAGCCGCCAGTAGAACCACGCATGGTGTCCTTAACCAGCGTATTGCCCTCGGTATATTGCACATTGCGGATAGAATCAAACGAGGTAGCAGCATAGCCTAACTGTGTCTCCAGAGATGAATGCTCCATGCTGTAAGAGTTAAAAACAATAAAGCTGGTGACATCACTATTGAGGCTGCCATTCTGCGCCGAGTAATCCAAATCATTTTGGCTTAAACCAAATGCGCCACCCATTACCCACTTGTTGCTCATACGATAATCGGCACCAAAGGTAAGTGTATTGCCGCCAGATTTATAACCCGACTCTAAGTTGCTCACATCCCTTTTCGCCGCCTCGTGTTGCACGCTGGCAAAAAAACCTAATGCTGACCAAATGGGTTCAGCATCACCTGCGGCACCACCGCTCGCTGTATGATCGAAAGGCTGATTGCGCGACGTCATACCATTTAACGTAAAACCATTATTGCCTGCCTGCAATTGGCCAATTCGTTGCGAGACTGCAGAAGTTTGTGTACGAGTAGATTCAGATGTAACACGCATCAGAGCAATGGTTTCTTCTGGTGCGATTTGTTTAAAGGCTGCGTTCGCCGCGGCTGGATCGTTCTCCGCCAGCGCATCAAGCGCATTACAACGCTCTAGCAAATTGCGGCGGCCTGCACCCAGCTCACTATCCGAGCTTGATCTTAAGCGGGTACATACCACATCCATGGCCCTAGCCAAGCTGCGATTATTTTCACCCGCCGAAGCTGCGACGAAATTACTGTTCTCTACTTTAATGGTAACAGTGGCTGTTGCAGTAAGCGCTTCTCGCGTTTGCGTTTCTTGAATGGTGTAGGTAAAGGTATCCACACCCTGAAAATTCTTATTCGGGGAATAGAAAACGCTGCCATCAGCGTTCAAGGTTATCGATGCGTTGTTAGAAGAAGTCACACTTATTACAGCAAAGGCATCGCCATCCGCATCAAAATCATTAGCAATCAGATTCAGTGTGATGCTGCTATTTATGGGAATAGTACGATTATCGTTAACTGCAATAGGTGCCGCTGCGTAAGCTGTGCCGGTAAATACGAGGGCGCCAAGCGTTACGCCGGCGATTTTCAAATATTTATCCAAAAAATTCATGGGCTTACATTCCTTTCTCTAGGCTAGAGATAGTGACTTGGGTTAAAGTAATCCGAGAAACATAACCAGTCAATTGCTTGTATGTTACAGCTTACTTACAGTGATAATTTTCTTAACTGAACTCACACACAATTAAAATCGAGTAGCTATTACCCTAAAACAAGTAGTTACTGTCTTAAAACAAGACGGCGCATGAAAACACAAATTAAGGCCAAGTAAAAGTGATTACTTGGCACTCCACCAAGATTAAAGCTATTTAATCAACTACCGCCGGAAACTTGGCGTCACCCAACCTACGGGCGCCTCGCAGACGCCCAGTCACAATTAATTCAGGCGAATAAAAGATGCTAATTCAAAACCATCAAATTGATTTAGAAACCCCAACCGGCATCATGCGTTGCTATGTATATCACCCCAAAACTGACACTAACAACGCACCAAACAAATACCCTGCATTGCTACTCTATTCAGAAATTTTTCAACAAACATCGCCTATTCGTCGTAGCGCGCAAATTATGGCAGGGCATGGTTTTATTGTGGTTGTGCCGGAGGTATTTCATGAACTTAATCCGATCGGCACAGTGTTAGGTTATGACGATATTGGCCGTGATAAAGGCAATGCCGATAAAGTGGCAAAATTTTTAGAAGCGCACGATACCGACACCCTAGCCATGATTAATTATGTGCAAACCCTTCCCTACTATTCGGGAAAAATTGGCGCCATGGGTTTTTGCTTAGGCGGCGGCTTGGCTTTTCGTGCGGCAATTAATCCCGGCATAACTGCCACAAGCTGTTTTTATGCCACCGATATTCATTCCGGCATGACGCCATCCCAAACCGGAAATGACAGCCGGACACGCGCACAAGAAATTCGCGGTGAATTACAAATGATATGGGGCAAGCAAGATCCGCACATTCCCGCTGAAGGCCGCGCTCTGGTTTATCAAACACTCACTGATCATAAAATAAATTTTACCTGGCATGAATTCAATGGCCAGCATGCATTTATGCGCGATGAAGGCGATAGATATGACGCCGAATTACAGTTACTCGGCTATCAAATGGCGATTAATTTTTTTAGGCGCTGCCTATATTAATTTTTTGGCGCTGCCTATATTAATAAGACACGTCATTGACCAGATACTATCTAATAATATTCATTACCAGGGATTAATCTATGAACATCGCAACTATTGTATTTGGTGCGCTGGTTTTTTTCTTTTTATGGCGCGGTTACCAAAAGGGATTTATCAAATCTATCACCCGTATTGTGAGTTGGTTGATCGCGTACCCAGCTGCGATTTATTTAACAAACCCGTTAGCAGAGCTCATCTTTAAGCACTCTTCGCTGAACGGTGTCATTGTATATTTTATTGCCGGCAGCGCGATTTTCTTAATCGTTAGCTTTGTCGTTGGGAAACTTTTAACTATTTTTTCAGACGCAATTCCTGATAACAAGATGACTGAATCTTCCTCAAAAATTGGGGGCGCCATAGTCGGCAGTGTTATAGGAGGAGTTGTGGGATTATTAGCTGTTTACGCCATTGACCTTACCCAAAAACCAGCAACAATTACTGCGGAAAATAATGCTTCTAAAGAATCACTGTATGTACCGGAAAATAATCCCAGTCAAAACACCATCAAGAGCAATCAAAAAACTCCGAGTGTCGAGTCCTTCATTGACGCCAGCGCTAAACAATTAGTTAGCACAGTCGCCGCAACCGCGGTTGATTTAACACTGAAGGATACAACTGCTACCAACCTGACTAAAGCTTTTGCAGAAGATCCACAATCAATGCTTAGCCACATACAACAACTTACCAATGACGGGCAAATCAAAACCTTGCTCAGTGACACGAGCATTCAAGAGTTGTTAAGCAAAGGCGATACGAATGCGCTCATGGCCAATCAGGATTTTCAAAAATTAATGAACAACGCAGACATGCAAGCAATTCTTGAAAATGCAGACGATGGAAAAATGGGAAAAACATCTCAACAAGTGGCAGCAGAAAAAATGGTGGCAGCCTGGGATCGCACCGAAGCGCTTAAAAATGATCCGCGCGTAATTGCAATTATCTCAGACCCGGAGTTTCAGCAACAGCTAAACTCAAGCAACAAATTTCCACTTTTAACAAATCCCAAGCTACAAATGCTAACAGAAATTATTTTTACTGCACCAGCGAAAACGGAAAATGGGCTAACTCAGTATGAAATAAAAGATATCAGTAATACTGACAAAAAATTGCAGCAACCAGTCACTGAAAAAAATGAAAAAACACAAGAAAAAACCGAGCAGAAAATTTATCGCTGGACCGATGAAAGCGGCAAGGTTCATTATTCAGATAGCGAACAAAAATAAACATTATCCTGCCCTCAAACTATCCTAGAGATTATGCAAACATTGCTTTTCAAGAGGGACAAAAGGTGACTTTAAGCAGATAACTCGCCGGGCATTAAGATTGAGTCCTTTAAGCTTGTCTTGATAAAAATGATCAAATAGGCGATCAAACTCACCGTTCATTTGTAATTTCAGCATTCCTTTCTTAAAGCGTTCAGCCAGTTCGGGATACTTGGCACTGACATAAAAATGAACTGGAAAATCGTAGTAAATCAAGAAGGTTTTATCTATTTCCAACATAGGCATTTCTTGCGTTTTTTCACTGTAAATATAATTAATCTCATCTATGCCAAAAGCAATACATTCAAAGCGGTTAGTGGCGAGCATGCCAAATAAACCGGCAAAACTTGACGATAGAACAGTGGGGATTTTATTAAACGTATATATTTCTACATCCGCCCATCCCGCCCCCTGACCTATACGAATATTTTTAAGTGTTTTTATATCGGTAACAGCATTCAGTTTTGCCTTGCTCATACGGTTAGTCAGGCAAATCCTACTACTTAAGGTACCCTTTAAAATATCAACCGGGATAGGAATAACATTAGCATTGGCGATAGCGGTTCCCGGCGATGCCCACAGCAAGTTAATTTGATCACCCTCACTAATTAACATCGCTTGGCGTTTCACACCCGGATCTTTGGCCCTATAGGGCTCAAGCCGATAATCCCCGTATTCAGACTTTGTCGTTTCAAGAATTTGTTTAATCAACTCATATCGATACAAATAGGTTGGCCAGACAGTACCCTCGTCAGGGTATCTCACCACCATAGGTAAACCGGCAGTAGCGGCACCAAGTGGGCCACTGATGATGAGTAAAAGCAGTAATAAGTATCGCGAATAGAGCGAGGTTTGAGCGGGTCCGGGCATGCTAACAACCTGAATGATTAGACTCAATCTTAACATTAGCTGAGATTGGAGGGGACGCATGAATTACGGCAGCTAAAATCGCATTGGTTGGAGCGAGTTAGCGATTGATGTAATAGCTATCTTTCGGCTGACGATAAGATATTTGGCGTTGGCTACTGAGTATAATCAGGAGCTAAGAAAAAGTGCCTGTAAGTAATTCACTGCTACCCATTTGTTTGTGAAATCCATGTGAAGTTGCAATAGTCACGATAACTGCAGTAACCACAACTATTGCAAAAAAATAGCCTTTCATGACGAAAACTTTGAGTCGCTTTTTTACAAACTCAACTCGCGATTACTTGCTTTTATAAATTCCTTTTTCAAATCTTCATAGGTATGTACTGCAGGAAATTGTGGAAACTGGTCGATGACATTTTGGGGAGCATGAAACAAAATACCTTGATCGGCTTCGCCCAACATAGTGGTATCGTTGTAGGAATCGCCGGCAGCAATGATGCGATAGTAAAGTGTTTTTAACGCTAACACAGATTGACGTTTTGGATCTCGCTGACGCAAAGTGTAACCCACTACCCTGCCGCGCTCGTCCACATTTAAACGATGGCATAACAAAGTTGGAAAACCCAACTGACGCATCAGCGGTTGTGAAAACTCATAAAAAGTATCAGACAAAATAATGACCTGAAAACGTTCGCGCAGCCAATCGACAAATTCAACAGCACCGTCGAGTGGTTTCAAGGTTGCAATAACATCCTGAATTTCTTTTAAACCTAAATTATTTTCTTCGAGAATACGCAGACGTTGTTTCATTAAAACATCGTAATCAGGGATATCGCGTGTAGTCGCTTTAAGTGATTCAATACCAGTAACTTTGGCAAACTCAATCCAAATTTCCGGAACCAAAACACCTTCTAAATCAAGACATGCAATTTCCATAACAACCTCAAAAATAATTAAATACTATAAAAAAAGCGATTAAGAAAATGCCGACACTGGGTCGGCATTTTTGATCAAAACCAGAATCAGGTATTAATGTGCGACCCACATATATTGCGATACTTGTGCAATAAAAATTAATGGATTAGGAACAATACCAATAATGATAATTAATGCAGCAGAAAGGAATACCACAATACCGCCTGTGTGTTGTCCCCAATCCATTTTCGCATCGAAAGGTACCAAGTCTTTATTAGTCATGAACATACTAACAATGGTACGAAGATAAAAATAAATACTGATTGCCGAACCCAAGACCACAAAGCCTAAGGAGACCCAACCCACGGGACCTGCAGCAAGCGCTGCCATAACCACATAAAATTTACCAATAAAGCCAGCAGTCAATGGAATACCGGCAAGTGAAAATAAAGCTACAGTAAAAATAGAAGCGAGCAGCGGACGATGCCAAAACAAGCCATGGTAATCATGCATAGTATCTGCATCACGTGTTGCATCGGCAGTTGACATTAAGGTCACCACACCAAAGGCAGCCAGCGCAGTAATAACATAAATAGTGAGATACGCAGCAAAGCCTTCAACACCAAATTGTTTGCCCCCCAATAACACTAACGCGAAAAGATAACCAAAGTGAGCAATCGAAGAATAACCCAGCATGCGCTTAACATTATCTTGCTTAAGTGCAAGCAAGTTACCCAATAGCATTGAAAGGCAGGCCACAAAAATTAAGGTGAGCTTAAATAGCATATTGGTGGCGTCGCTAGCTTCAATAACGATGAAGCGTACCAGCACTGCAAATACAGAAACTTTTGCTGCTGTTGCCAGGAAAACGCCTACAGGTGCAGGAGCACCTTCGTACACATCTGGAGTCCATAAATGGAAGGGCGCGAGCGATAATTTAAACAGCAAACCAATCGCCATCATCATGCCGCCAATAATGACTAGCATACCGGGTTGATGGCCAACTTTAGCTCCAATTTCAGCAAATGATAGCGTACCTAATTGTGCATAAATTAAGGCGATACCAAACAGCATAATTGAAGATGCTGTTGCTGAAAGTATGATGTATTTAATTGTAGCTTCTAGCGAACGTTCGCGATCATAGGTATAAGAAATCATACCGTAGAGCGCAATCGACATCATTTCCAAACCAATAAACAAAGACGCCATGTGATGCGCCATGGTCAACACTATGGCACCAGCAGTTGCAATGGTAATCAACAAATACATTTCTTCACGGTTGCGTTTGAAGGATTCAATGTATGCATGAGTCAGCGTGGTTGCACCCAAAGCTGCTGCGAGAATCAACGCGGAAAAGAACAATGAAAAACCATCGACAACAAACAAGGGTGTGACTGTTTGCGGTATTTGAAACAGTGGATTTATAACAATTGACGGGAATATCTCACGAGCAACCAAGGGTGCAAAAACATCATAGACAATTGCCAACAAAGCACTATTCAAACCAATTACGGTAAGAGTTGCAGTCCACCAATGATTGCGGCGAACAGCGATAGCCAACATAACAACTACCGTTGTTGTTGCCGTTATAAGTAGCGGTAAAAGCGCCAGGAAATTTTCTAAAGTTAGTGTCATCTCAACCTCACAGCGCAGCTGGCAAAGTAGAAGTTATTATCTGGTGAATACCATGAACAACTGCTGCCGACGTATCAAACACAGGTTGAGGATAAAAACCTAACCAGACCAGAATTAACATTAAGGTTACCAACATGGAAAGTTCGCGTTTATTTAATCCCGGAATCTCAGTGGTGTCTTTAGCAGGACCATGTAAGGCGCGTTGCACAATCATGAGTGAATAAACTGCACTCAATACCATGCCGGAGGTAGCAATAATAATAACCGCATTATTAACTTTGTATGCACCTAAGAGCACCAGAAACTCACCGACAAAGTTTCCTAACCCCGGCAGCCCAAGAGACGCAGCAGCAAAAAACATAGCAATTGGCGGTAGGCCTTTCATGCGTGATGACAACCCTCCCATCAGGTTTAAATCACGCGTATGTAAACGTTCGTATAACTGACCGCAAAGAATAAACAAACCAGCCGCTGACACGCCATGCGCCATCATTTGAATAACTGCGCCCTGTAACGCCAAAGGATCAAAAGAATAAATACCGATTAATACAAAGCCCATATGTGAAATAGAGGTGTAGGCAATTAAACGCTTAACATCATCTTGTCCGTAGGCAAGGAAAGCGCCATAGATAACACCCACAACACCCAACCACATGGCAAGAGGAGCAATTATTTGTGAGGCATGGGGAAAGAAAGGAATAGCAAATCGCAACATACCATAAGCAGCGGTTTTCAATAGAATACCGGCCAGGTCAACTGAACCCGCAGTGGGTGCCTGTGAGTGCGCGTCTGGTAACCATGCGTGAAAAGGTACAATTGGAAACTTGACGGCAAACGCGATGAAGAAACCTAACATCAGAACCATTTCAACTTCAGCACTCATTGTAGTATTGCGCAAGGCTTCGTAATCAAACGTTATTTGATGTGTCTGCTGGAAGTGAGCAAAAACCAAACCGACGATAGCCAAAAACAACAGTAACCCAGAGGCTTGGGTGTAGATAAAAAACTTGGTAGCCGCAAATACTCGCCCTTTACCATCTACAGAATTATGACCCCACAGTGAAATCAGGAAGTACATGGGAATTAACATCATTTCCCAAAAAAAGAAGAATAAAAACATGTCCATCGCAAGGAATACGCCGACTACCGCACCGATGATCCACAATAAGTTTAAGTGAAAGAAACCTATTTTCTTTTGCACCTCACTCCACGAACAAACAACCGCCAATACTCCCAGGAAAGCAGTTAGCAATAACAACAGAATAGATAAGCCATCCAATGCCAAATGAAAGCTGATACCAAAACGTGGAATCCAATTAATTTGGAATTCTTCTGTCCAGGCAGCTTTTCCAGCACCAAGATTGGCGAGTGAGAAGTCGTGTTGCAGCCACAATTTTAGTGTTAATCCAAATAACACAAACATGCTGAATAAAGAAATCCAGCGTTGAAGTTTGGAGCCGACAAGTTCGGCTAGCCACGAAAAAAAACCACCAATAAAGGGGATAAGTATGAGCCAGGTGAGCATTTTTCTCTGGTTCCTTAAAGTCTTACAACAAAACGAGCGCGGCGAGGATAATAACCACACCGGCAGCAATTGTGGCAGCGTACCAACGCACACTACCGGTTTGTGTTGCACTCAATGCATGATGCAGCTGCTCTATTCCAGCAGGAATCAAATTGAATGTTTTATCAATCGGGTCTTTGCGCAATA
>JANYIO010000094.1 GCA_025362015.1 Gammaproteobacteria bacterium
GAGCGCCGTGGTAACGCGGCGCCTAGATAGATGACTGTCCACGACAGAACCCGGCTTACAGGCCAACTCCACTTCTTTCTAGCTAACAAGGGCAGCACCCTTGTTGGCTTCTTCCTTATTGGTCAGTTAATTAATTGAATACCTCGTTTAGTTCGCTGAATCATAGGTGTCTATTGGCTACCCTTTATTCTGCCGTCCAGAGTTAAGTCTTATTGAACTACAGCAAGTTTTTTTAGTAACTCCATTGTTCAATTGCCTCTGTGGATGGTGCGTATAAATGCATTCAGCTTTTAGCTACTTGTCCCATTTTTTTATTCGTCCCATGTTTAATGTAGATGCGTCATGGGACGTGCTATCTTTAATTTATGTGCAATGATGTGCCACGGGTGTATTAAAAACATCTGCAGTTGAAAACTTTAATTAACAATAACGATAAATTGCCGTGGCTTACTTACACCAGTCTCGGCGTTAGTTCATCAATCACCCTATAAGCAAAATTTTCTAAATTTGACTCTCGTAATCTGGCGATTTCTCCGTTACTGGGCAGCAATGTCTGTGGCAAGTTATCTAGCCGTGAGGCGTAATAATTAGTGAGTTGTGCGTGAGGGCTCGGAGGTAAGTTATGCTTGGAATACACAAAATCCGTTTTTATCATTTACTTAGCATGCTGTTGATACTCTGTAGCAGTAGCAGTCTCTACGCACAAGTTGATGTGGCGCTAAACAAAGCCGTCAGCGCAAGTACAAACCTACAGCCAGCTAGTTATGCTGTTGACGGTAACACTACTACTCGTTGGGAATCGGCACATGCAGCTGATCCTTCGTGGCTTACTGTTGACCTGGGTAGCCAAGTTTCACTAGCCAGCGTAGTGATTGATTGGGAAGCTGCCAATGCTGCCAATTATTTGGTTCAAGGCTCTAATGACAACAGCTCTTGGGCAACCCTATCAACTCGTACCGGCGGTGCCTTCGGTAATCGTACTGATACCGTTGCAGTTTCCGGTTCTTATCGTTATGTGCGTATGTATGGTACTGCACGCAGTGTCGGCAATAATTGGGGTTATTCTATATTTTCGCTGAAAGTATACGCAGCTGTCGCTAGCACAGGTAACGGTTACACAGTACTGACTAGCAGCAGTGTGAATTTCTATGCGAACAATGCACCTTGGGCCGATATTCATTACACCATTAATGGTGGTGGGCAACAAAATATTCGCATGACGCACAATGCGGATAACACTAATACTTTTACTTTGAGCAGCATTCCTACAAGTGCAGTAGTCAGATACTCTTTTACTATTGGTGTTGCCGCGGGCGGTCAAACCGATACAGCTTGGGTACAATTTAATTGTTGTTCTGGCGGTACATCTACTCCAGCAAGTAGCACTCCAGCAAGCAGTACACCTGCAAGCAGTACTCCAAAAAGCAGCACACCAGCAAGTAGTACGCCAGCAAGTAGTACGCCAGCAAGTGGCGGCCCAGCAGGCTATACCCTTTGCGCAGCTGAAAATGGAACCTGCTCTTTTAGTGGAACAGCTTCAGTCGCTTTTGGTGCGAACGGTGCTTTCAACTACCTCACTGCTACCAACAGCATTGCTTGTAATAACGCCACCTTTGGCGATCCTATATCGGGCGTGGCAAAGTCTTGTTATTACAAACTCAATGGGTCCTCAAGTTCCAGCGCTTCATCCGTATCGCTTGGTACTATTGTGCCGTTATTTGATGGTTCTACCGCTCTGGAACAAGTGATTCAGTTTGATCGTGGCGACGCATTAGTGACGCGTTTTTCAGACCGTGCACGCGATCGTCATGCTAAAGAAAACCATTTCCAATTACATGATCACTATCTACCTTTCTATTGGGAAACCCGCACAGACTCTATTGAAATCGTGGATTATGTGGCTAAGGGTGGTACTACTGTCAGAATGAATGTGACTACACTGGGCAAGCTTGATGATTTACAAGCAGAAAACCGCTGGTGGTATATCGGTAACAATACTCTTGCTGAATTCTGCGGCAATGGCGTGATGAACGTGATTGATCAAACTCATTATTGGAAAGAGCAGTCTACCAACTGTCGCAATAACTTCAGCCAAATCAAAATTGGCGATAAATTGGAGTTTGAAATTAGTTTGTTCCTTGATGGTTCTACGTTGTTGAGAGGTCGTAACCACTATTATGGTAGTACGTTCCTTTATGTTGTTGGTAAAGGGCTTGTGCCATGGGATGTGACCGATATGAATCCGTTTGTGGGTGGTAAAACCTATCAACGTGATTCGATAGAAATGCCAGCTTCTGCACAGACCGCAGGTATCCATAGTCTTAATCGTCAAACTTCAGCCGAACCTGCAGATCATTTTATGCAAATGACTTATGGTTTGGGCTATAACAACGGTCAGCCGTTTGTATTGGGTCGTCGTCTTGCGCACACCGAATTCACCACAGGTAAGCATGATGAGTCGGATGAAAATGGTATTTTCGATGAAATGGTAGGAAAAGCTGGTCCTAACTTTGTAAACTCTTCATGCGTTCAGTGCCATGCCCGTAACGGTCGTGCACCAGTTGCAGCTATCGGTGAGTCGTTGACTAAGTGGGTATTTAAAGTAGGCGATGGTTCAGGCAATCCTTCACCATCTATTGGTCGCGTACTACAGCCAAATAATGTGAATGGGGTGGCGTCTGGTGAAGGTACAGTGTCCATTTCTTCATTCACAACCGTTAATGGTTTACGTAAACCTAACTTCCAATTTGAGCGTGGTGCGCCTGCGCAATATTCCGCGCGTATAGCTCCGCAACTGGTGGGGATGGGATTGTTAGAG
The DNA here is from genome assembly GCA_025362015.1 of Gammaproteobacteria bacterium. Taxonomy (GTDB): domain Bacteria; phylum Pseudomonadota; class Gammaproteobacteria; order Pseudomonadales; family Cellvibrionaceae; genus Cellvibrio. Next base: position 2,819 of record JANYIO010000094.1, read on the forward strand.
GCAATTCCTGAGTCGGCCATTTTGGCGCTTGCTGATGAAAATGATGCAAATGGCGACGGAATTTCAGGAAAAGCCCAAAAAATAATTGACCCAGTGACAGGGCAAGTACGGCTTGGTCGTTTCGGTTATAAAGCTGCCGCAACAAGTGTTCGCCATCAAGTTGCTGCCGCGTTAAATACCGATATGGGTGTTATGACTAGTGTGTTGCCTAAGCCTGATTGTGGTTCTGCACAAAGCAACTGCGGCAACACTGCAGGGTCAGAGTTAACTGATGCACACCTGACAAACCTTGTAAAATACGTTTCTCTTTTGGGTGTTCGCTCTCAACGTGATTACGGTAGTGCTGCAGTTATACAAGGTAAATCTGTATTTACTGCAACTGGCTGTGCGGCTTGCCATACTCCAACTTTTACAACCAGCAGTTTTGCACCTTTAGCTGAATTGAGAAGTCAAACTATTCACCCCTACACTGACTTGTTATTGCACGATATGGGTACAGGTCTTGCGGATAATTTGGGTGAAGGCCAAGCGACTGGCGCTGAATGGCGTACTGCACCACTGTGGAGCGTAGGTTTGTCTCCATGTGTTACTGGTGGTGTTACAGGCCCGGACAATACTGATGGCCTTCCTTATGGCGTTGATGGCCATAAAGTATGTACTCCAGATGCAAGTTATCTTCATGATGGCCGTGCACGCACCATTGATGAAGCAATTCGTTGGCACGGTGGCGAAGGCTTAAAAGCAGAACAAGCTTATGAAGCTCTCTCAGCAAGTGATAAAGATGCATTAGTGAAGTTTGTAAATTCGCTTTAATATTTGCAATGTTTTAACTCTTAAGGGGGTCACGAAAGTGACTCCTTTTTTTATGAGCGCTAGAAATTAAATGCAATTGCAATTTATATGTATTTAATTTCTTGCTCCTTGCGTGCCTTGTAATTGCCCAACAAAAAAGGCTTACAGAGTTCATTCCGTAAGCCTTTGATTTGTATGGTAGCTAGAGGCGGACTTGAACCGCCGACCCCAGCATTATGAGTGCTGTGTTCTGAAGCAGCACTAAAGGGGCTAAAAAATAATCCTACGTTTTTACAGATCTGGCACTGCTCACGATTACGCAATAAAAAGCGAATCCTCGCAGAGTTTCTGCATTTTTTTTAACCTTGTCAAGTAATCTGCATTATAAATCCTTCCATCATCCTATTTTA
>JANYIO010000095.1 GCA_025362015.1 Gammaproteobacteria bacterium
GCTAATCCAATCATGCTGTTGCGCCAAATCATTTAACACTTGCGCGCAATCTACATCGCTACCATCATCTATCACTATGCATGGCAAATTAAATTCATGCAGACGCAATAATACTATCGCAATTTTTTGCTGATGGTTGAATACGGGAATAATGGCGCAAGGCTTGAATGATGTGCTATTCATTGATCGGCTTGCGCATAGATCAAACGCCCTTGTGAATAGATTAGTTGCTGCCGCGGAGATAATTGTTGCGGCGAATGAAAGCAAAAATTTGCGCTATTTTTTTCAATATCAAAATCAATATGCAGCAGGATTTGTGTATTAGGCTGAATGGGGCAGGTAAATTTTAGCCGTTCAACATTCATCACCGGCGCAGTCAGCCTTAAAAATTCGCGTGCATAATGCACTGCCCAGCTAAGCTGCACTACACCCGGCAGGATTGGAAATTCTTGAAAATGACCCGTGAAGTAACAGAGGTTTTCAGACACATACAATGTTAAGTCGAACGAATGTGCAGAAATGGTAGAGCAGATAATTTCTGGATGTAAAATCTCTGTGATAACGGCGTTAGTTGCCGCCATCGAATTGCTTACCTTGGTTGGTCATTGATTCAGCACTATTATCAATAGGCCGATTTAGCAGCTCAAATACAGCATCAACAATGTCTTGCACTGTTCGCACTTGCTTGAAGTCAGAAGGCTGAATGCGGCGCCCGGTAAACTCCTTGAGTTTTACGGTTAAATCCACAGCATCAATACTGTCAATATCCAGATCTTCGTAAAGATTAGCACCCGGAGTAATATCTTCGGGAGCAACTTCAAACAAAGAAACGAGCGTCTCTTGCAGGAAGTTGTAGATTTTTTCTTTGGTAAACATGACTAATTCGTCCATTAGTAAGAGCGCGGCAGTTTATCAGATGCGCTGGCGAATGCCCAACGCTTACAGTAGTTTACCGGGTATCAATATGCTTCGAAAATGTTGTGCTCAGCATCAACCTTAAGCCAGCGTGCAGCGGCTGAGGTTTGAAAAATACTATCTATGGCCCGCCACTCAATAATCGCGTTTTTGTTTGGGCTATTTTCATTTGGGCTATTTGTGTTTGTGTTAGGAGTAACGTCTTCAAGCCAGATCCAGCGACTAATAAGCTCTAGCTCTTCATCAACCCACGCCAGCAACGCAGATTGTGCAAAACTGTATAAGAGCGCTAACTCACCGCGTTGACGGTCACAGTAAGCCGTTGAATAACCATCGCCATGCCAACCTATTGCCGTGCCAAGCGCGTTGAAAAGCTGACCCGGTTGCGTTTGCATGAACGTAAACGGCATAGGCAAAGATTCGCAGGCTTGCTCTAACGCCGAGCGCGTGGCAGTAATGGTGCCATATTCACTATAAACCCTGAGCGACACTTCGCTGGATAACTGGCTACCCGATAGCTGGCTACCCAATAACTGTGTGCCCGACAACTGAAATTGCCCCGATTTTTTTAAACAACTTAAAGCCCCAAACATACCAAGTTCACACCAACGTGACAATCTACGCGGCTTACTCCCCAGCAAACCAATAAGCTGTTCCCTCCAGTTACTTTCCGGGGGCAAGTTATGGCAAGCCTTGATGTGGAAAACTCTGGCTTGCATATTAGGCCACCCTATCTTCAAGAGCGATGCCGGTATGGCTGCCGCCAAAACCTAAATTGCAAACCAAAATATGTTTCGGCTGGATTGGCAATTCCGCAGCAAAATTAACGCCTAAACCAGCATCAAGGCTGTTTGCATCGAGTGCAAGATTAGGCCATTGCTGCCGCTCAAGAATAGTCAACAGCAAAGCAATTTCGGCTGCGCCAGAGGCTCCTAACGTATGACCAAGAAAGGTTTTGAGCGATAATAATGGTGGAACTGGTGAGAAAAAATTACGTAACCCTTCGGCTTCTATGGCGTCGTTGGGAATGCTACCAGCGGCTTGCACCTTGATCAGATCGATTTGCATGGCGTCCAATTGTGCCTGCTCTAATGTTTGCTGCAACATGGATTGATAAGCAGTTGTGCTAGCGCCGCTGACTTGGCTGCTGTCGATTACTTGTGCGCCACCGGTTATCCGCCAGCGACTTGGCTGCTTGGATAAACGCACTGCCGCCACCGCCTCACCCAATACCAAACCCTTGCGACTAGCAGCAAAAGGCTTTGCTTTTTCGGGCGATAACAACTGCATTCCGGCAAAACCCGCTAGTGTTAATTGATTTTCTAATTCCAGGCCAATGATTAATGCATCTTCAATTAATCCTGACTGTATTGCATGCTGTGCCGCCAACATTGCATTTAAACTGGAGGTGCAAGCGGTATTGATCCAGAACACGGGCCCTTGCCAGTCGATCATTTTACCTAAATCAGAAAGAAAACCCGGCAGGCTTTTGGCGTAGTCTTCCCCCGCCTCCATCGCACCGACATTAACGGATGAGCTGGCGAGATAAAGCCCACCCGTTTTATTGACGTTACCCGCTTCGGCTGTAACCTGGCGAACTAAAGTTTGACAACGCTCATGCCAGGTAACGGAACTGCTGGAGGCTGCGAGAGGGATGGCGTAATAGGGAACCTGATATTCCAATCCTTTGATGGATCTTGGTTGTGGTTCGGGTGGGTTTTGCAGTTGCTCTATTGCTGCGTTTAAATCAGCACCCATACTGGACGCCAAACCAAAACCAGCGATATAAATGGCAGTCATTGCGCTAACAAGGCCGCTAACTGGTTGATTGATCCCAGCGCACGGCGAGTCTCTTTACTGTCATTTAAGCGAATTCCATAACGCTTTTGAATAACCATTGAAATCTGTAGAGCGTCGATTGAATCTAACTCCAGGCGCGAACCATCGCCAAACAAAACTTCATCAGCACTTAAGCCATCGCTGGGTTCAGCTTTTTCAGCGGCTTCCAAAATGAGACTTTTGAGTTCTTCAATATCGATAATCATGATTTTTTAACACGAAAAATAAAGTAAGCCAATGCGATAGCTATTATCGCCAGTAAGAGTAAATGTGCGGCCTCAACACGAATACTGACTAGATCACCACCGCGCAATAACACATCCAACAAACCCTCCAAGGCCCAGTTCATGGGTGAAAAATGCGAGAGGTTTTGCATCGCAAGTGGCATCACAAACGTTGGTACCATAATGCCGCCGATAGCGGCCATCAGTATATTTAACATAGGACCAACAGCAGATACTTGCGCCTGACTGCGCACAATAGTCGCGACCAACAACGCCAGGCTAATCGCCGCGAGACTGATACTGAGCAACATCGCCAGCAACGCCAAATAATTAATGCCTGCGAGCGAAAGTGCATCGCCACCCAATAACGGGATGATATAAATTCCCACCCCCAACATCAGAGCGGCTTGAAAGCAATTGATCAGCATAAACGGTAATATTTTGGCTACCAATAAAATCAGTGGGCTAGCACCGAGGCTAAGCAAACGATTTAACGCACCGCAGCTGCGCTCTTCCACAAATAAACCGGCAATCGTAGTCACTACAAAAAACATCCCGAACACCAGCCACGCCGGCACATTATGCTGTACTGAGGTTGGTCGTGGGCCGGCGCTAATTCGCTCGGCGTTCGCAATATTGGCTCCACTTAGCGCATCAGCATTCAGCGTTTTTTTGCCTGCATCCAAGTTTGGCATAGCATCTGTGGGCTCTCTCAAGCCAGGAGCATTTAAGTTCGGTGTGCTTAAGTTCGGCGTGCCTGGTTGCGGCAAATTGCTGATCATAGCTTCGACGCGCACAGCAGTTGCTATCGCCTGAATCTGGGCGCGCAATGAGGCGAACACCCCTGCATCAATCCCCGGCTCAGTTAGCAAAAGAATACGCTGATGATCAGGCTTTTCTGTAAGAGATAGATCTCTGCTCGCGTTTTGTTCAAGTTTAATGATGTATTTAAGCTGGCCTTCTCGCAGTGCTTTTTGCCAATCGGAAGGGAGCGCAATAGGCTTGCCGTTGTCTTTTTCCCAATGTTGCAGTAACTCGGCTCCAAGAGCCGCTTTATCCTCATCAAGCACTGACCATGTCAAGTTATCAACATGCGGTGAATAGACATCTTTGAGCGCCATCGACATCACGATAATAAAAATCACCGGCAATACAAACAGCGCCGCCAAACCGTGAATATCGCGGCTAAGGGCGAGTAATTCTTTGCGAATCAAGGCCAATAACATGATTAATCTCGCAGCGAACGTTGAGTCAGCTGCATAAACAGTTGCTCAAGATTAAAACGGCCAAATTCGGCATGGGTGATTTGCGCTCCCGCTTTTTCTAGCGCAGCTAAAGCTTGGCTGGGCGTAAACTGCGCATCCAATAATAGTTGTTGCGTTGAGTGCGCTACAGGGGCGGGAATCTCGCCATAACCCTGCAAGGCTTGCTGTACGCTTTCAGGGCTCAGCCCGATTTGCGCAAAGGTTAATAGCGCTTGGCCCTGAGCGAGCAAATCGTCCAGGCTGCCCTGGCGCAACACCTTACCGTGGTCGATGATGACTACGCGTTTAGCCAATGCTTCCACCTCTTCCATGTAGTGCGAGGTATAAATCACCCCCACACCATTTGCAGCAAGCTGTTGCACGGCATCCAATAAAAATGCCCGCGACTGTGGATCAACACCTACGGTGGGCTCATCGAGCAAAATGTATTCAGGGTCAGACAGCGTAGCAATGGCCAAGTTGAGCCTACGTTTTAGGCCACCAGACAGTGTTTGCGCCTGTTGTTGGCTAAATTGCTCCAGTTGCGCAAATACCAAG
>JANYIO010000100.1 GCA_025362015.1 Gammaproteobacteria bacterium
GACGGGCGGGAAATTCGCCAATGGAGCAGAGAGTTCCGTCATTGCGTTTTTGCTGACGTCGGGGATTCAGAGGATTGGGGCGGGAGGCACTAAGCCATCTGAACCAGTGGATACAGACAACTCTAATCCTAGTGATCACTATGGTTTTAAATATTCCCACTCTCACGACGGAAAAATTGAAGATTTCCAATATCACTACGATGAGGCTGATGGTCCAGTATCAAGTGGAGAAAGAATGATAATTGGATACAACGGCACGGAGACGGGTGGTAAATGGATACAGTCTGCTACGGATTCGTTGATAAATGGTGATAAGGTTTTTATCGATACTAACCGTTATGACCAATTTAAGGCTCCAGCAACAGACCCATTTTATAACGACCAGACTGATTACTTTAAAGGAAAAACAGCTATGTATGATACGGCTGTTGCGGGAACCAGACGGGCAAGTTTTGAAGCAGAAACCTCGTTAGTTGTTTCTAAAACTGGTGGAGGTTATCGCGCTATTGCCACATTTAAGTGGGGATATACAACTTCGTTGGAAGGAGCTATTACATTAATGCCAATAACAAAGGTTGCTCCATCGCCGTATCAAAACTCACTCATAAAGAGCGCACAATGAAACGATTTTTCACGTTAGTAACAATACTGGGTTTATTGACTTTTACAGTTTCTTGTCAGTTATTTGCTGATAAAAAGGATACGAATTTTCTTGGGCTTCCTTGGCCTGATATGGTCGGGATTCCACCGGATAAAAGCGTTAAAAGCTGGGTAAAGTTCGACTTGATTGGTACTATGGATCATCCATTCTCTTTTCTGTGGTTTTCGCCGCAGGAATTTGAGAGGGAATATCCAAATGTCTTATTCAAATTGACTGATGAGGGATATGAACAATTTAAAACGTTTGTGAGCGCTAACGAATGTGAGACAAGTTTAAATAATGTTCACGGCGATCCACTTCTTAGAGTGACGGAATATGCGGATGACCAACAAACAGTTCGCTGTATAATGCCGCCTGCCAAAGCGTGTGATTATGTAAATAAAATGATTGCGCTTTCCAAGATTACTTGGACGGAAAAACAGATGAATGAACTGCAACTAGAGGCAAATGATTTAAGTTGTGATTTGATAAAAAAATAATGTGAAAGCTGTTTTTAATTGGTCATTGTTAAAAAGTTTTTCATTGTTATTATGGCAGCAGGCGCAGCAGGGGGGTGCTGCACAAGCAGCAGTGAATGGCACCAATATTCTCACGGGTGCGGTGACAGGAGCGATAGGCGGAGCCTTTGGCGGCGCAGGTATTATCGGTGCGGGAATCTATGGTGGCTTTATGTCTTATGCGCAAGGCGGTAATTTTGCCAGCGGTTTTGTGAGTGCGGGAATAGGTGGTTTATTTGGGAGGACAAGCGGGCGATAATTACGTGAATGGTTTTATAAGTGCGGCTGTTGCAGGTGGTGTAGCGTCTGCGATTACCGGTGGCAAGTTCGCCAATGGGGCAGAGAGTGCGGCGTTTGCGTATGCGTTGAGTTGGGCGGGGAGTCGGATTAAAACGGGCGGAGTAAGTACTGATGGAGACTCAGTAGCAGAACCCAGAACAATGACCATAGAGCAGTATGAAGACGAGTTGCGTAACGGCGGTACTACAAGCGCATCACTGACCCCTGATGAAATCCATAATATTGAGCAAGGAACCAGCTCAGATGAATTTGGAACAAAAGCAAAAAAAGTTTTCGATGATGCTGTAGAAAATAAACGTGAAACAGATTCTATTCGCGTATATCGCAAGACTGATGCGGCGGGCAATAATACTTTAACTGTGGATGTTGTCAGGGGAGTGCCATGCGGTAATGGCAGTACAACTTGTATGCGCCTACCTGATCCTGAAAATAAGGGGTCGAAGTGCCTAGCTTTTAATCACTTCTTTTAATTAAAAAAACCACCACCCAACCCCCAGCAAGCTTGCCTTGCTGGGGGTTTTGTTTTTTTCCTCTTAGCCGCTGTTTTTGTTGTTGACCCTATCGTA
>JANYIO010000057.1 GCA_025362015.1 Gammaproteobacteria bacterium
CGTGCGTGGCCCCCAGTGTTCAATCCGTACTCGCTGATGCATTTGTTCTATGGCTTGTAACTCATCCAGCAACTGAAGTGGCGTTAACTCAGTGTTTATGAATGCCACAGCATTAATGTAGTCGGGTTGGTCTCCTGGGCCTACCGCACGGCTGCTATACCGTGCTGAACAAGCGATCAACTGGCTAAGTGGGAGCTTTCCAAGTTCATCAAAGGCACGTGTGATATGAGCGCCTGGATTGTCGAGGTTGCTGCCAAGGCCAACGTAGGCATGAGTCATACTATTCAGTTTTACTAATGCTGTCGGATTTAGGTTTGCGTGGGCCGCGGCGGCGAGGCTTGCTGCTAGAGTTTTGCTTGCCCAGGTTTTCTACCATTTGTTCACGTTCGTCATCGTTAGCTTTTTGGAATGCCGTCCACCAGCTACCCAAACCCTGTAAATCCTCGCCAGAGTCTTCGCGCATCAATAAAAAATCATAAGCGGCGCGGAAGCGTGCGTGGTCGAGTAAGCGCAATGCGCGCAAACCCTGGCGGCTGGGTAGGCGATGTTGTAAATCCCAAATTTCACGCATAGGTATTAGAAAGCGTTTGGGTATAGATGTGCGGGTTAATTGTTGGCTAATAACATTCTGCGCGGCCTGTAGATAAGCCGCTTGGGGTGGTATTTTTGCACTGAGTAGTTGTTGCTCTTTTTGCAGTGCGGGCCAGAGGATAGCTGCATAGATAAAAGCGGGCGTTACTGTTTTTTCGGCGCGTAAACGTTTGTCCGTATTAATCATGGACTGTTCAATGAGTGCGGCGCCAAGGCTATCACCAGCCTTGAGGGCGGCGTCAGAACCTGGAAATAATTGTTTGAATAAATCGTATTCACGCATTAAATGAAAAGTAGCTGTCGCTGACCCGCTAAGAAACAGCTTAAGTACTTCTTCAAACAAACGAGCTTCAGATATATTTGCGAGCAAACTACTCATTTCGCTGATCGGCTTAGCAGTATTAACTTCGATTTTAAAGCCAAGCTTGGCCGCAAAACGCACTGCGCGAAGCATGCGCACAGGGTCTTCTTTATAGCGTGTTGCAGGGTCACCAATCATACGCAGTGTGCGCTGCTTAAGGTCTTCCAATCCGTTGCAGTAGTCCAATACGCTAAAGTCTTTAAGTGTGTAATAAAGTGCGTTAACTGAGAAGTCGCGGCGTACTGCATCGGTTTCGATACTGCCATATACGTTGTCGCGTAGTAGCATACCTTCATCGGAGCGCGTGGTTGTCGGGCCCTCGTCATGGTGTCCGCGGAAAGTAGTAACTTCGATAATTTCTCGGCCAATGCGTACGTGCACAATTTGAAAGCGACGACCAATAATACGCGCGCCACGAAAAATACGTTTCACCTCTTCGGGGGTGGCGCTCGTGGCTACATCAAAATCTTTTGGGTGATTACCGAGCAATAAATCGCGAACGCCACCACCGACAAGATAGGCTTTAAACCCGGCATCATCTAATTGTTTGATGATTTTAATTGCTGCAGGGCTGATATTTTTGCGTGAGATATTGTGTTGATCGCGTGGTATAACCAACGGCAAATTTGACTGCTTGCTCGGTTGGTGTGAGGATATAAAATTGAAGAAACGTTTTAGCATAAGGTTTATAACGCAGAGAAAAAGGGGTGAGAAAATAGGCAATAATAGTTATGGATGAGGAGTGTAGCAGATGCACTCTGGCAGAGGAAACATGAGTAGATAATGAGCTATTAAAGTGGGGTTCCTATAGTTTTAAACGCGTGTACAATTTTAAACGCGTAAACAGCGAAAACTAAAACGGGAAAGCTTTTGGCTTTCCCGTTCGGAGGTGTCAGCACAACTAAGGTGCTCATAGGGCAACAATTAATGGGTGCTTCCGTGCCCATATCCAATCTCGTGTGCTTTCCCATCCTCTGTTTACCTGGTGTGGCATCCGCTTTATTTTAAGTTCTCATTACTTTTGTCTTCTAGCGCTTTTTCTATTTTAATTATTATTGTCGTTATTATTTTTATATTTCAGTTTCTTATTATTTCTAGTTGTTATTGTTATCAGTAATTTTATTATTGTTTGTTGTTTTTATGGCTCCATAAAAGCAGTTTACATGCCAACAAAATAAACTTTATATAAAACAATGATTTGGTGTTTTTTTCTATTTTTTTATAACTTTTTGTTATTTCTGATGGTTACAAATTCCTAGAAGTTTGTTACTTTTTTTGATGGGTAACACTTTTGACGCGGTAACAACGTCAATATTGCTGGTAACAAGACTGGCATATAAATCTGCAGAAAAGGTTTTTTGTTGAGAAAATGTCACTAAATAGCACTTCATATCATCTTGACAATGATCGTGAAGTACTAAATGAGAAAAGTAGTAATACTTATTTGGCGAGAGTGCTTGCAGAGCTATTTTTGGTGCGAGGAATACCTAAACGCTGGCGTCTTTCCCAGAGACATTTACGGCTTACTCCAAGTTTACGTGCGAGTTCTGTTTCACTCATGGAGTCTTGGTGCTCAAGCACAAAACGTTGAAAATAATCTTCGAGCGATAAATCTTGATTGGTGCCGTTCGTGTGTGGCTGTGTATTGCCAACAAGGGTGCGCGCCTGTCCAAAAAGCGTGTTATTTACATTGCCTATTTCTATCGTGGGGGCATCTGAATCAATAGATAAGAGTTGTGAGCTTATTTCGTTGCTGTCTTCACACAGGATGACAGCGCGCTGAATCGCATTTTCAAGCTCGCGCACGTTACCTGGCCACTGGTAGCTCATAATGGCTTCCACAGCGTCTGCAGAGAGGCGTAACTGTGCTTTGCCAAATTGGCTGCAATAACGTTGTAAGAGTGATTCGGCAATGTTGATAATGTCTTTGCCGCGTTCACGCAGCGGCGGTAACGAGAGTTGAACTACGTTAATTCGGAAGTAAAGGTCTTCGCGGAATTTCCCTTCTTTGGCGAGTTTACGCAGGTCGCGGTGGGTTGCTACTACTAAACGCACATCAACTTTGCGTGACTCAACTGAACCTAGTGGACGCACTTCCCCTTCCTGCAATACACGCAGTAGGCGCGCTTGAGCTTCTAGAGGTAACTCACCGATCTCATCAAGGAACAAAGTACCACCGTCAGCTGCTGCGACTAAGCCTTCGCGATTAGTGGCAGCGCCGGTGAATGCGCCCTTTTCGTGACCAAACAATTCCGATTCAATCAATGTTTCGGGAATCGCAGCGCAGTTAACTGAGATCATTAAATGATTATTGCGTTGACTTTCTTCGTGCAGTGCGCGCGCTACTAGTTCTTTGCCGGTACCCGTTTCGCCATGAATAAGTACAGTGGCAGCGGTTGGCGCAACTTTGTGAATACGGTTGTAAAGATCTTGCATGACATCGCTAGTGCCAATCATGCCGGCGATGGCTTTACTTGCGGTGCTACCATTTAGCCCTTGGGCTTGGATGGCATTTTTATCGATAATCTTGGCTTTGCCGATAACGCGTTTGACGGCGTTAACCATTTCATCGTGATCAAATGGCTTGGCAACATAATCAACTGCACCCATACGCATAGAGTCAACTGCTGAGCGCAAACTGGCATAGCTGGTCATGATGAGTACAGGGGTTTCGCCAGCGAGTTTAATGAGGTCTGTGCCTGGTGCTCCAGGCAAGCGTAAATCGCTGACAATCAAATCGAAATCCTTGAGATTAAACTTTGTAGTTGCCTCCTTAACTGAGGGTGCCTCACAAACTTCGTAAAGATTGCGTTCTAATAGCTTACGCAAAGCTGTGCGAATAATGGTTTCATCTTCAACAATTAGAATCTTGCTCATAGCAGTTTATCGACTTGTTTGGTTTATTACAGTTGGTAACACTTGGGTTGTTTGAAGTATACCGAACTTCCCAAAAAGTGAGTCGACTATCGTACCTTAAATATCCCCTAAAGACTCAACATGACGCGGTAATTTAACAATGAATTGGGCTCCACAATTACGTTCAATATCCGCCGGGCTAATAATATCCAGGAGCCCGCCGTGATCTTCCACAATACTATGCACCATTGCTAGTCCAAGGCCAGTGCCTTCGCCCGGTTCTTTGGTGGTGAAAAAAGGTTCCAAAATACGCTCGATAATCTCGGGTGCTATACCGCTTCCTTCATCGGTAACAGTGATGTTGACGGAGTATTCATCTTCACTGCTCGCGAGCACAACCAAGCCGTCCTTAGGGCTGGCATCACGCGCATTGGATAATAGATTAATCAATACTTGAATCATACGCTGAGTATCGCCAGCCACAATTGCGTTTTTAGCAATTTCGTTAATAAACTGCACCGGTTGATTGTCTTTTTGGAGCGATAACAAATGAATCGCTTCATTGGCGCAATCGTGTAAAACCACGGCTTTAAATTCGTTAGTCGCTGTGTGTCCTGTATGTGAGAAGCCCACCAGTGATTGCACAATGCGAGTTACTCGATCAGTTTGGCTGAGAATTTGTTCAGCAGTTTCCAGTACATCGGGGTTGTCCGAGTCATAGCGTAGGTTTTGTGCGAGGCAGGCAATCCCGGTAATAGGGTTACCAATTTCATGGGCAACACCGGCCGCCAAGCGCCCAACTGATGCCAGTCGTTCACTATGAACTAACTCTTGTTCGAGCAATTGAGTCTCAGTTACGTCTTCAAGCATCATTACTTTGTCGAACACCCCTTCGGTAATGGGGCCTTCAATGGTGGCTTTGTGCAAACTAATCCAGCGCGGATGGCCGTGCAATTCAATTTTATGGCGATAGTAATGCACGTCGGAACTGTTGCTGAAATCAATTAGTAGGCTGCGCCAGGGTTCGGTAATGTCGCTTAAGTACGAGCCGGTAACCTCTTCTGCCGGGGTGGCGGTTAAGTGTGCCATGGCATGGTTCCACATCAGAATCTCAGTATCTGGTCCGAGAGAACAAACTGCCATGGGCAGCTCTTGTAATGTTTTACGGTGGTAAAGACGTAGGTTGTTGAGCTCGGCAGCCATACCTGTAAGGTGGTTTCGATACTGCGCCAAACGGTTTTCTATAAGATTAATATCGAGGGTTTCGCGCACTTCAGCCACTTTAAAGGGGAGGTGTTTGTCCATAATTTCACTGGCAACGTGAATGCCCATTAAGGCGGATAAGTTGCCTTCAATTTGGTCTCGCAGGCGACGCAGAGCGTAGGGGCGGCGCTCCGTGATACCAAAGCTTAGCTGTTTCAGCGCATTGTCAACCTCACGGCTGGCAGTGGTTTTGCCTAGGGGTTTGGCGAGGCGATCTTTGAATTCGGCTGCCGAATGTACATCCAGTGCCTGGCGAACCGGGTGGCTAAGTTCATCAGCGGCACAGAGGTCGGCACTGTATTGTTCATCTTCGGTTTGTTGGGTTACAAGCGATATACCGATAAAAAAGGCGGTATTTAAACCTAACGAAAGCAGTGTAATGCTGTTCCAATAATCAATTCCGATCGGAATATCAAGGTCAAAATACGGAATAGGTAATGCTTTGATGCCCGTGAGTACAGGTAGTAATAAACCTAAAAACCAAATGGCGGTACCCACTGACAAACCAGTGAGCATGCCACGGCGATTGCCAGGATTCCAAAATACAATGCCAAAGGTGCAAGGTAAAAATTGCAGGGTTTCGATAAAAGTAGTGAAGGCCAAATCGGTCAAACTAAAGCGGTTATTGAGCCCCCAGTAAAACAGGTAACCGCCGAGGAAAATGGCGGCGATTAGGCTGCGTCTGATCCAGAGCAGTTGACGATATAAGTCATGGCGTGCGGTTAGCCGTAAACTTGGTAACAGCCAATGATTCATAACCATGGTGGCAAGCGCTAATGTGATAATAATCATTGCGCCTGTTGCAGCAGAAAGCCCGCCAAGAAATGCCAGAATCGTTAATGCCGGGGAATTAAAGGCAATGGGTACGCCGAGGGTGAAATACTGTGCTGGTAGCGGCACTTGTAATTCTGAGCCGGCCCAGAGAATAGGAAATATGGGTAATGACATGAGCAACAAAAATAGAGGAAAAGCCCAGGTTAAAGTACGCGAGTTGCGCATTAGTGGGTTTTCAGCAAGGCCCAAATGGAAAATGTGCGGCATGGTTATGGCTGTCGCAAGAAACATCAGTAACAACGTATGCGCAGAGCTATCTTGAATAGGTGTGTGCAGTAAGGCGAGGTTCTCCGGGTGGTCAGCCAGCCAATCATCTAGCCCGTTTAGCCCATGGAAAACACCGAAAACAGCAGTTAAGCCCACCGCGCAGAGTGCGCAAACCTTCAATAGTGATTCAAATGCCATGGCGGTAATCAGACCGCGATGTTGGTCGCGGCTGGAGCCGAACAGAATGGTAAATAGCGCCAGTATGGCGCAGTAACACAACGCCATTACATCTTTAAAAGATAAACCGTTATCTGTAAATGAGGTAGCGTTGCCAGCATTGATGCCATCGCTACTGCTAATAGTGAGAATGTGCATGGTGTCGGCAATCGCCTGAATTTGCAGTGCCATTAGCGGCATTATGCCAAGCAGCATACAAAGCGTGGTTAGAGCGCCCACGGAGTGGCTGTGATAGCGAAATACCAACAAATCTGCGAGGGAGTGCACTTGATGGCGTCGCGCCAACTCAGCAAGTGGCGCGAGAACAAGCGGCGCAAATAAAAACAGTGCCCCAGTCCCCAAATAATAAGCTAGGGCTCCGTAACCAAACTGAAATGCTAAATCTACCACGCCATAAAACGCCCAGGCGCTCGCAAAAATACCTAGTGAGAGAATATAAGTCACCGGGTGGTTAGTGATGCGCTCGGGAATCCAGCCGCGTTCAGTAATGTAAGCAATCCCAAACAGCAAGAGCAGGTAGCTGATTCCGATCATGGCGACTTGGCTTAAATCAAATGTCATAAGTGGCGTTCTATGTTGTTATTGTCAGTGATGCGAAAATTATTTAGTCTAAATTGTGTGGTTTTTTGCGAAACATTTGAAAGATAAACGTCACCAGGATCACTGCCATCCAAAATAAATAAGGACGATACCAAGCGCCATTGGGGCTGATAATCCAGGTAAATAACGATGGCGTGAAAAGATAGACGATCAGTAACAATAAAATAATCAGGCGTTGATGGTTCATAAAATAGTGTGACCGTTAGTGAATAGGGTTTTGTTTGTTACTTTATTCTTTTTAAATACTAGCACTCAATCCCTTAATTTTTGTTAATTGCCAGTGCTGTTTGCCCCATTCCAGTAAGTCGTTTGGTGTTGCACCATATAACTCTTTTGGCGGATTCTGCCCTAAAAATTCCAGTGCCCGCCAGAGATTTGTTCCAGCATCCGCTGATTGTAAGGGGGGTGCAAGGTTTTGTTTGCTGAGCTTTTGGCCATTGCTGTGGGTTGCAAGAGTGACGTGACCAAATTGCGGTTCAGATGCATGCAACATACGGTGTAAAAAAATCTGCCGAGCAGTAACGCTTAGTAGGTCGCTACCGCGAATAATATGAGTAATGTGTTGCGCAATATCGTCCACCACTACTGCAAGTTGATAGGCAAACAAGCCATCTCTGCGCTTGAGTATTTGATCGCCAGCTTCAATGCGTAGATTCTGATGCTGTATACCTTGCACCAGATCGGTAAATGTTAAAAGCTCATCGCCTACCAGGCTGGTGATATTGGCAGGCAGATCATAGAGCTTTAGGCGCAGTGCGTGGGCAGGGCCAATATCAACTGATCTTGTGCGGCAACGACCATTATAAATTCCCTCCATTGCAGTTAAATCTTGTCGCGTGCAATTGCACGCATAGATAACATTATCTGCTTGAAGTTGTGTCAAATAGCCTGCATAAATATCAAGCCGTTTGCTTTGGTAAGTCACTGCGCCGTCCCAATGCAAACCATGATCTTCAAGGCTGCGCAAGATTGCAGCAGCAGCACCTGCTTGTTCGCGGGG
>JANYIO010000160.1 GCA_025362015.1 Gammaproteobacteria bacterium
ACTAACTGCTTATTAAAAAATTCTTTCTTGCTGTCGCGCAAAAATTCTACTTCTCATCCAAGACCAGTTGGCCATCTTTTACAGGAATCTGTGAGCCGGGATCATAAGACATTCTTATATTTTTTTCTTTGCCTTTGAAACGATAGGTTACATCGTACCCCGTCGTTTCTTGATGCGATTCATAAGTTGTTTTACAAACTTTTTCAGTGGTGGTGTATGTATCATTTTTTTGCATATTTTCTTGTACTTTGTTGCCAGCAAATCCGCCCGCTACCGCACCAGCAACCGTCGCAACTTTTTTTCCATTACCACCACCGACTTGGTGGCCTAATACGCCCCCCAAAACCGCACCAAGGGCTTTGCCTGTAATTCGGTTTTCATCTTTTACTTCGCGCTGATGAACCACATCTTCGTCATGACATTCTTCATGTGGGGTTTTGACAGTTTTGGTTAAGGCTGTTGATTTGAGCACTTCCGCAAAATCAGGCTCTTTAAAATGTTGATAGCCAATCGCGCCGCCAACCGTTGCTATACCGACACCTAAGGCTAAACCAACGAGCATAGATTTGTTCATATATTATTCCTCATACTTAGTTCAATTAAATTTACGACAGGTGTGGTGCATTCTAAACGTTTCCACGCTTAACGTGAGATGAATAGAGCCTCACCGTGAACATTCGGTAGGATTTTACAAAAATAAAGTATCAAAATGATTGGGTGGAGCTTAGTGTTTAACCAACATAAGCAATCATTTAAGCTTAGGTGGGGGTATATGCCCGTTTGCTGGAGAAAAATAAATTGCCTAGCACTTCATGTGTAAGAATTCACTAATAATTATTGATCCGCAAACAAATCGATTTTTACTGGCTCATTGTTATAAGATACTGTGCGTCGCCCACTAGGGGCTTATTCGCATAACAATAGCAGCCGGGAACCTCCTTTGAAATCGAGCAATGCCAGTCAAAAACCACCTGTTTCTGATGCAGCCAATAGCCTTGGCATGCGCATTTTACGCGAAGGTGCACTTATCGGTTTAGTGGCGGTCAGTATTTATTTGCTCATGGCCATGTTCAGTTACGATCAACACGATGGTGGTTGGTCTAGTACGCAAGAAAATCCCCAAATTATGAATCTCGGTGGTCGCTTTGGCGCTTGGATGGCCGATGTATTTTTTTTATTGTTTGGCCGTATGGCCTATCTTTTTCCTATCATGCTTACCTATCGCGTAGTCTTAGTATTTCGCGATAAAGTCCATTTGAAAAATCTGGATTGGGTTGTGATCAGTATTCGCACCGTGGGATTAATTTTGGTGATGGTTGCGGGTACCGGCATTGCCACCATGCATTTCAGCGGCGGCGAAAATGTATTACCAAATTCTAACGGTGGTATTTTAGGTAGTGGCATAGCGGCTTGGATGCACACGAATTTTAATTACGCTGGCGGTTCACTTGTGTTGTTTGCCAGCTTTTTATTTGGGATGACAATTTTTACTGATTTATCTTGGTTTGTGGTGATGGATGAAGTAGGGCATTGGACATTAATTCTCATCGAAAAAATAAAACAAAAATGGATTCAATTTCAGCGTGATCGAAAAGAAAAACAAATTGCACAATATGCACAACAACAACGTCGAGAAGTTGTGCAAGAGCGTGCGAAAGTTGAAGCAAAACGCGTCGCACCTGTCATTATTGCTGAACTACCAAAAAAGAAACCTGCGCCCAGTCCTCGTGTAGAAAAAGAAAAGCAAGTTTCGTTGTTTGAAACTTCCGGTACTGTTGAAGGTACATTGCCACCGCTCAGTTTACTTGACCCAGCAGACAAACGTAGCGATAAGGGTTACTCCAAAGAATCTTTAGAGGCAATGTCAAAATTGCTCGAAATAAAATTAAAAGATTTTGGTATTGATATTGAAGTTGTCTCGGTACAACCGGGCCCTGTTGTGACTCGTTTTGAAATTCAACCCGCGGCGGGAATTAAAGCGAGCCGCATTTCTGGTCTCGCAAAAGATTTAGCGCGTTCGCTTGCTGTAGTGTCTGTGCGTGTAGTGGAGGTGATCCCAGGCAAATCGGTTATGGGCATTGAAATTCCCAACTCTCATCGTGAAATTGTACGTTTATCCGAAGTTATTTCCTCTGAGCTTTACGATAATTCAAAATCAGTTTTAACCATGGCTTTAGGTCACGATATTTCTGGCGAACCCATGATTGCTGATCTCGCGCGCATGCCGCACTTGTTGGTGGCGGGTACAACGGGTTCAGGAAAGTCAGTTGGCGTTAACGTTATGCTCTTGAGTTTGCTTTATAAATCCACACCGAAAGAAGTGCGTTTAATGCTGGTCGATCCAAAAATGTTGGAGCTTTCCGTATACGAAGGCATTCCACATTTGCTCACCCCAGTTATCACCGATATGAAAGATGCCGCCAACGGTTTGCGTTGGTGTGTGGGTGAAATGGAGCGCCGCTACAAATTAATGGCGGCGATGGGTGTCAGAAATCTCGCCGGTTTTAATCGCAAAGTAGAAGATGCCATTAAAGCAGGAACACCCATAAAAGATCCGCTCTTTAAACCTGAAGAAAATTTTGAAGCCGGTGCTGAA
>JANYIO010000217.1 GCA_025362015.1 Gammaproteobacteria bacterium
TATGGGCACTCGCGGATAACCCTTATGATATGGCGAAGGTTCCAGTAGAAAAAATTCAAGCTGTGATTCGCCCTTGCGGTTTATCACCACAAAAATCCAAAGCGATTTCGGTATTGTCGCAAATGTTGGTGAACGAACATGACGGCCAGGTACCGCAAGATTGGGCAGCCTTAGAGCGCCTACCCGGTGTCGGTCATAAAACCGCAAGCGTCGTTATGAGCCAGGCATTTAATGTACCCGCCTTTGCGGTAGATACTCATATTCATCGTCTGGCGCAGCGTTGGGGTTTAACTAAGGGTAAAAATGTAGTACAAACCGAAAAAGATTTAAAGCGATTATTTCCAATGACAAGCTGGAATGCGCTGCACTTACAAATTATTTATTATGGCCGTGAATTTTGTTCTGCACGTGGCTGCAATGGTACAGTCTGCGAAATTTGTAAAACCTGTTATCCAAACCGGGTAAAACCAAAAATTGCACATAAGGCATAGCTTTTAAGACGTAGGAATAGGAATATGATTACTTTATATGGCATAAAAAATTGCGACACTGTAAAAAAAGCGCGCGAATGGTTAACAAAAAATAAAGTTGATTATCACTTTCACGATTTTCGTGCAGATGGTTTAAGTAAAGATAACGTTCATAATTGGATTGCCGAACTTGGCCTGGAAACATTAGTCAACAAACGTAGTACTACCTGGAAAGAGTTAGATGAAATCATAAAAAATAATTTCAACGACAAAAATGCTGCAGCAATTATTGCAGATAATCCAACACTGATTAAGCGGCCTTTACTCGATATAGGCACACACAAATATGTTGGCTTTAAAGACGCTGAATACACCAAAATTTTTAATTAAATTCGCCTATTAGCGTCATCCTCGCGTAGCGGGGATCCAGCTTTTAAAACATGGATCCCCGCTACGCGAGGATGACGGCTTCCAATAAAATATTTTAAATAAATCGTTTAGGAAATATTATGACCAATCTCTATAGCCTCGGCCTCGGTATAGGCACACAAAATTCAAAAAACGAATGGCTTGAAGTTTTTTATGCTGCACCTTTATTAAATCCTTCTTCTACAACTGCAAGCGCCATTGCCAAAATTATCGGTTACGGTGAAGGTAACCAGGCAATAGCTATTACCAATGCGCAAGCTGGTGAACTTGCACAGGCCTTAGAGGCTGCTGGCGATTCAGCACAAGCTGCGCTTGCAAAAAAATTGACAGAGAGTAAGCGCCCCTTGGTCGTAACTTTGCTCGCCACTGACTCAGCACCTACATCAGTACCCGAAGGTTATTTAAAATTACAATTACTTTCCCATCGCTTGGTAAAACCACACAACACTGTGCTCGCAGGGATTTTCGGTGTGCTGCCCAATGTAGCCTGGACAAATCAGGGCGCAATAGATGTGAGTGAATTGCCCTCACGTCAATTACAAGCGCGTTTAAAGGGTGAAGAATTAGAAGTATCCTGCGTCGATAAATTTCCAAAGATGACCAATTATGTAGTGCCCAAAGGTGTACGTATTGCACATACCGCTCGCGTGCGTTTAGGTGCCTACATTGGCGAAGGCACGACCATTATGCACGAAGGTTTTGTAAATTTTAATGCCGGCACCGAAGGCCCGGCAATGATTGAAGGACGAATTTCCGGCGGTGTATTTGTAGGCGCTGGCTCTGATCTTGGCGGCGGCAGTTCCACTATGGGAACCCTGTCTGGTGGTGGTAATATTGTTATTTCAATTGGCAAAGAATCCTTGATCGGTGCGAATGCTGGTACCGGCATACCACTTGGCGATCGCTGCAAAATTGAATCCGGTTTATATATTACTGCTGGAACAAAAGTCGTTATGCTGGACGACCAGGGTACTGAAGTTAAAACGATAAAGGCGCGCGAATTAGCAGGAATTTCTGATTTAGTATTCCGTCGCAATTCCATTAGCGGTCGCGTAGAAGTCGTAACGAATAAAAGTGCGCTGCAATTAAATACTGCATTACACAAAAATTAATCCGCCCTTTACTCTCGGCGTGATAGTGGCGTTATTTTCGTACTCAGTCGGTCACTTATTATTTATAAGCTCCCTTCTTGCGTGCGAAAATGCCTCGCTCTCATCACCGATATTAAATGGCTAAAAAAATTAACCAAGCGAGATAATAATTATGGGCGCTCAATGGAAAGCAAAAGGCCGCGAAGCGGCAGCCAGTGCTAAAGGTAAAATATTTACCAAGCTCACCAAAGAAATAATGATAGCAGCGCGCAGCGGTGCTGACCCGACATTAAACCCGCGCTTACGCCTGGCCATAGTGCAAGCCAAAAAAGCGTCCATGACTCGCGAGACACTTGAGCGCGCCATTAAAAAAGGTGCGGGTTTAACGAATGAAGTAGTGAATTATGAAAAACTCACTTACGAAGGTTTTGCTCCACATCAAGTTCCGGTCATTGTCGAATGCCTAACAGATAACGTTAATCGTACCATCTCCAATATTCGCGGATTATTTCGCAAAGGCCAACTCGGTACTTCTGGTTCAGTATCCTGGGATTTTGAACACGTCGGCATGATTGAAGCATCACCCACAACAATAGATGCAGACGCGGAAATGGCCGCCATCGAAGCCGGCGCACAAGATTTTGAAGCGGGCGATGAGGGCTCAACAATATTTATTACCGACGCTACAGATGTAGATGTTGTTTGCAAAGCCTTACCAGAATTCGGTTTTACAGTTGAATCAGCTAAAATCGGTTATCGCGCTAAAAACCCGGTAACCTTAAGCGGCGAAGCATTGGAAGAAGTCGAAAACTTTTTAGCCGCCATAGACGATGACGATGACGTGCATGAAGTCTATGTAGGTTTGGCAGGCGAATAATCGCAAACCCCCACTCAGGAATAATTATGCCAGCTACAACTCATTCAACATTTATTGGTTACATCACCTGGATTTTTGGCTTCATGGGCGCGCACCGTTTTTATTTCGGTAAGCCACTCACAGGTACGCTATGGTTTTTCACTCTTGGCTTATTAGGTATCGGCTGGTTTGTAGATTTATTTTTAATTCCTGGCATGGCCCAAACAGCAGATAGGCGCTTTCACATCGGAAAACTGGATTACTCCATCACCTGGAT
The DNA here is from genome assembly GCA_025362015.1 of Gammaproteobacteria bacterium. Taxonomy (GTDB): domain Bacteria; phylum Pseudomonadota; class Gammaproteobacteria; order Pseudomonadales; family Cellvibrionaceae; genus Cellvibrio. The sequence goes on from JANYIO010000217.1 coordinate 3,124, forward strand.
ACTGCTAGTATTTTTGGGTTTGTTCGGAGTTCATCGAATGTATATGGGAAAATGGATAACCGGAATTTTGTATATCTTTACACTGGCACTGTTCGGCATCGGTTGGCTTTATGATTTATGGACGTTAAATTCACAAATTGACGCAATAAATCGCGCCAAATAAATATCCGAACTATTAATTTAAGAATAAAAAATCATATAAAGCTTCAGCAAAATAAAAATTTATTCTTACCATTATCTTGAATTTTTACTAAACAACCGCAGATTAATTCTGTGGTTCAAGTCTATTGCAGATTGATCACACACATTGATTTTAATTTTTTTATCGCTTCTATTGGAGGATATTTTATGAACTCAATTGATCTTTCTCCCCTCTATCGCAGCACTGTAGGCTTTGATCGTCTTGGTGCGTTGTTAGATTCGGCTCTTCGTGCGGATCAGGGGTCTAGTTTTCCGCCTTATAATATCGAAGTTACTGGCGACAATTGCTATGCGATCACATTAGCGGTTGCTGGCTTTGATCGACGTGAATTGGATATTCAGGTAGAGCGCGGCCTTCTCAGCGTACGTGGAAAAAAAGCTGGCAATGACTCAGAAGAACACAAATATCTTCACCAAGGTATTGCCACTCGCACCTTCGAGCGCAAGTTTAGCTTGGCCGATCATGTGGAAGTAACTGGAGCAGAACTCACAAATGGTTTGCTAACGGTTAATTTGGTTAAAGAAATTCCGGAGGCAATGAAACCTAAAACCATTGCGATTAATAGATCGGAAAATGTCATTCAACATAAAGTTGAAAGCAACAAAGCGGCTTAAGCCAATGGCGAGAGCGTCACAGCTCTCGCCATTCTTATTTTCAATTTTAAAAAGCGCGTTACTGGTTAAATATTTATATATATATTTTAAAAAATTTTCATGTCCATCTTACTTCCAAAAGGAGGACTTTATGAATTTGCAACAATTAAATCCCTGGAACTGGTTTAAACACGAAGACTTTTCTTCACCATCGACTATTCCTGTTAAACGTAATGATACGGACAATTTCACAACATCATCAAATAGTCACCCAATTGTGCAATTGCAAAATGATATTGATCAATTATTTCATGATGCATTTTACGGTTTTGGGTTTCCATCAAGGCGTTTACGACGCTCGAATAGTGATGCGCTTAATCAAATGACCTTTCAGGCTAAGGTAAATGTTGGCAGCGATGATCAAAATTATCACATCAACCTGGAAGTACCTGGTCTTACCGAAGAGGATATTTCACTCGATTTAAATCAACGTACACTCACGATTCGCGGCGAGAAAAAGGAAAACAAAGAAAGTAAA
>JANYIO010000239.1 GCA_025362015.1 Gammaproteobacteria bacterium
AACACCTATCTGACGGATGTGTTACAACGCATTAGCATTCATCCGGCAAGCCAGGTTGCTGATCTAACACCCCGCCTATGGAAAGAAAAATTTTCGAAAAATCCGTTGCCTTCAGTGTTACAACGTAAAACAGCACACAACTGTAGGGTCTACCTGTGCTTGAATATCTGCGACAATCTTCTCAAACTCTAAGCCATTTTTCTTTATATTCATTTATTCTCCTTATCACTTAATAGAACTTAAAAAACTTCAATTAAATTTTTATCAAATATAATCCCAGTTAATTCAAATGAATCCACTGCATTTTTAAATCTATCCCCACAAAACAATGTCAAACAGCTTTGAAGAGAAGATTTGAATATCAAAAGTTCAGCCGCACTTTCTTTAAAGGTCAAATATTCCAGCCCCAAACTTACACCTTCATGTTGCTCAAATTTACTCTTTGTCTCATCCTCTTCGCCTAGTGTAAAACAATTAAATATATAGTATGTTTCATCGCCAACAGTCACAGGTAGAAACTCGCCAGATACTTTAAGAATTTCACTAAGCATACGATAAGCTTTGGGGGATAGAACTAAAGTCGCATCAATCCATAAACTAATATCAGGAATAGGAGAAGTTGGTTCACCTTCAATATTGATAAATTCTGTTTCAGGCGTTTTCCACCATGCACTCATTGCCGTATTTTTTTGACTAAATTCCAGAACACCATGTAATTCAATGTTGTTTGGTAAATGTCGAGTGATATCAAGTATTTCAAGATCGAGTGCTTGAAATTTCACACCATCATTTCGAATTGCATAGAATTGAGTCATGCGGTCATAAGCCTCTAACATTTTTTACTTGAAGGGATTGTCTGTTTAGGTTCATTGGCTTGCAGCATTCCGCCTATAAGTTGTAGCTGTGTTTTAATCAGGTCGATATTTTTTATCGCTCTAATTTTTTGCGAAAGCCAACGCTCATAATCATGAGTGTGATAAGTAAGATGCCCTCTGGATTTAGGCATTGACCAGTGTGGAGTGTCTTCGTCTTTATGAACTAAATAAACGCCATTAGCGGGATCATTTATTCGAATACCGTAAATGTGCAAATGCACCCTGGTTCGGTTGGTCAGAATTTTAATTTTACCTTTTCCTGGCACAATATGATGCGCCGTGTGCTTGGAGCTTGGCTTGGGTACGCCCTCCGCACGCATGTATTTTTCAAGCACTTCAGTGGGGTGATGGCTTTCAGCCCTCATGGTGGTGAGTGCCACATTTCGTTCATCTTGACCACCTCGTGTTGCCATCATTCCCGCTTCTCGATAAGTATCCAGCTGTGCTTGCACATCTGCCATCGATTCTAAATGGCGGCGTTCGCGCTCGAGAAATAAAAGCGATTCTTTTAACGCCGTTTTTCGCTCTTGTTCAGTGAGTGTGGAATTTGAAGAAGTCGTATAATGCGCTTTGACCATTTCTGAATAGCGATCAAGCATCCGCTCAAAAACAGTTTGCTCATGCACCAATTGGGTAACTCTTACACCGTTTTGGTATTCAATTTTCATATTTGTCCTTATGTTAGATAATCATGAAACTTATTATTCAAAACTCTTGATCGAGCTTATTCTAATTGTATATTCAAGGTAATACATGTATTTACAGACGAATTCAATACTAGATTTTCAATTCAAAATCATCCGCATCCATAAACGCCGGAAAACTTTCACGATATTGTTTTAATCTATCCGCATAAAGCTCCAACACAAAAGCGCCCGCTTCTTGTGATTGCAATAAGATTTCACCGGCCGGCCCGAAAATTCCTGAATCACCGGAATAGTGTTGATGTTTTTCATCCATGCCAACACGATTTACACCGGCGACATAACTTAAATTTTCAATCGCTCGCGCTTGCAACAAACGATTCCAATGTAATGCGCGGGCACTGGGCCAGTTTGCAACATAGAGCGCAAGATCATAGTCGTTGCGATTGCGGCTCCACACCGGGAAGCGTAAGTCATAGCAAATCAGCGGTAAAATTTTCCAACCTTTTAATTCTACAATCACGCGATCTGTGCCAACGGCATAGCGCAAATGCTCGCCGCCCATACGAAACAAATGGCGTTTATCGTAATGTGTATAGCTACCGTCTGGGCGCATCCACACCATGCGATTAAAATAAGTATCGCCTTCACGCACGACTAAACTGCCGGTAATGACGGATTGCAGTTTACGCGCATGTAGTGCCATCCAACCATAAGCATCGCCATCCACACGCTCAGCGTAATTGCGCGCACCAGCACAAAAGCCTGTTGTGAATACTTCCGGTAATACAATTAAATCGCAATTTTGTAAGTGATTAATTGCTTGGCTAAATGTCTCTAGATTTTGTTGCGGATTATTGGGAACAATTTCTTGCTGAATAATAGCAACCGTTAAATTCTGCATAACAATTACTCTTGTGTAATAGATTTGTACTTATCTAAGTGTAAACCAAAATAGCAAATAATAAACGCCATGAG
>JANYIO010000270.1 GCA_025362015.1 Gammaproteobacteria bacterium
CAACCTTTCCGGGCGTGGCGATAAAGATATTCACACAGTGGCCGGTATCGACGGCATCACTATTTGATCAAGCACTAAGGTATTCAATCCATGAGTCGTATTTCACAGCGTTTAAGCGAAGCCAAGGCTTCCGGAAAGAAAGTATTAGTAGCTTATATTGTTAATGGCGATCCACATCCGGAAGTGACCTTGCCGTGCATGCATGAAATGGTTGCGAAAGGTGTTGATGTTATTGAACTGGGCGTCCCTTTTTCTGACCCTATGGCAGAGGGCCCGGTAATTCAAAAAGGCCATGAGCGCGCCTTGGCACACAACACGAGTTTGAAAGGTAGCTTGGAAATTGTTAAACAATTTCGTAAAACGAATACCAAAACACCCGTAGTGCTTATGGGCTACACAAATCCGATAGAGCGTTTTGGTTATCAAGCATTTGCAAATGCAGCGGCAGAAGCTGGAGTTGACGGTTTGTTAACGGTGGACTTACCGCCGGAAGAAGTTGTCGTGTTGAAAGATGCTTTAGATGCAGTCGGGTTGGATAATATTTTTCTTTTAGCGCCCACCACAACGCTAGCGCGCGCACGTAAAATCGCTGCTCATGCTACTGGCTTTCTTTATTATGTGTCTCTAAAAGGCGTTACTGGTGCTGGTCATTTAGATGTAGGTGCCGTTGAAACTAAACTGGCAGAGTTTGGCCAATTAACCAAGCTACCGGTGTGTGTTGGTTTTGGGATTAAAGATCCGGCAACGGCCAAAGCAGTTGCGCAATTGGCCGATGGTGTTGTGGTAGGGAGTGTGTTGGTAGAAAAAATGGGTTCACTTGATGGTCAACCCGCCGCTGTTATCGCAGCCGCTGTAGGTGAGATTATTAGTGGTATTCGTCATGCAATTGATACACTTTAATTTTTCATAAGAAATAATTCAACGCAAAAAATATTCTTTAATCAGTCGATAAATTATTCAATGATTTATCGGTAAGCAGCTAACAAATTAAAAAGAGAATTTACGATGAGTTGGTTAGAAAAAATTATCCCTAAATTTGATCAAGTTGAGGGCAAGCGTACTAATAAAGTACCTGAAGGTTTGTGGGAAAAATGTGTCAAATGCGATGCAGTTTTATATAAGCCCGAGCTAGAAAAAACCTTGGATGTTTGTCCTAAGTGTGATCACCATATACGTATTGGTGCGCGTGCACGGTTGAATATTTTTCTTGATCCGCAAAATCGTAGTGAATTAGCCTCAGATGTTGAACCCATTGATCGTTTAAAATTTAAAGACATCAAAAAATATAAAGACCGTTTAACGGCGGCACAAAAGTTGACGGGTGAAAAGGATGCATTAGTAGCAATGCGCGGTGAATTAAAAGGTATGCCTGTCGTTGCGGTAGCGTTTGAATTTGCGTTTCACGGTGGCTCTATGGGATATGTGGTTGGCGAGCGTTTCGCGCGCGCTGCAAAAGTATCCTTGGAAGAAAATATTCCGTTGGTGTGTTTTTCTGCCACGGGTGGAGCGCGTATGCAAGAAGCATTAATTTCATTAATGCAGATGGCAAAAACCAGTGCAGTTATTGAGCGTTTGAAAATGCAAGGCACGCCTTATGTATCTATCATGACTGATCCAGTATATGGCGGTGTATCGGCAAGTTTGGCTTTATTGGGTGACATCAATGTAGCTGAGCCGGGTTCGCGTGCAGGTTTTGCCGGCCCCGGTATTATTGAACAAACTATTCGTCAGAAATTACCTAAAGGATTTCAGCGTGCTGAATTTTTGTTGGATCACGGCGCTATCGATATGATAATTCACCGTCGCGATATGCGCGATAAGATTGCTGGTCTGCTCGCTAAATTTACTCGTCGTCCTACGCTTAATTAATTCTCCCACTGCATGAGATACACATCATTAGCAGATTGGTTGGGGTGGCTTGAACAGAGCCACCCTACTGAAATCGATCTCGGTTTAACTCGTATCCGTCAAGTTGCTGAACGTTTACAGTTATTAAATCCGCTTGCGAAAACTATTACCGTTGCTGGTACTAATGGTAAAGGTTCATGCGTGACTGCTTGCGCTGCGTTATTACAATCTGCACATTGTTCCGTAGGTATTTACACCTCACCGCATTTATTACACTACGCCGAACGCATTCAAGTGAATGGCAAACCAGTCAGTGATGTAGAGATTTGCGATGCTTTTGAAAAAATCGCGATTGCTGCTGATGCTGTTGATATTAGTCTCACCTATTTTGAATATGGCACTCTTGCCGCACTAGAAATTTTTAAACAACATCGTGTTGATTTTATGGTGTTAGAGGTAGGTTTGGGTGGGCGCTTGGATGCAATTAATATTATTGATGCGGATATCGCAATAATTACGTCAATAGCTTTGGATCATCAGGCTTGGTTAGGTGATACCCGTGAGCTCATTGGGCGGGAGAAAGCCGGTATTTTACGCGCGCATAAGATTTTTATTTGTGCCGATGAAAATCCACCGCAAAGTATTATTGATATTGCCGTTGAGTTAAACACACAAAGCTATTTTATCGGACGCGATTTTTCTTATCAGGTGGCGGCAAAGAAATGGCGCTGGCAAGGTAAAAGTATTCATGACAATACTGTTAGCTTGCCTGATGTATCTGCACCACATTTACCTTTGCCCAGCATGGCAGCAGCATTACAAGCAATATATTTGTTGGATATTAAACTACATTTTGTTGTCATAGAAGCTACTTTGGGCAAGTTAAGGCTCGCTGGGCGTTTTCAAAAAATCATTTACCAGAGTCGCGAATTTATTTTGGATGTTGCGCACAATCCCGCAGCTACAGAATATTTGACGCGACGATTGATGGCAGAGCCTTGTATTGGAAAAACTCATGCAATCGTCGCAATGATGGCCGATAAGGATTGTGCCGCCAGTTTAGCGAATTTAATGAATTTGGTTGATACATGGTACTTGTTGGATTTAACGCATATCCCGCGTGCGGCAACACCAGAAGTTTTAGCTGAAAATTTAGCGACCTTGAATAGACAGGCACACGCATTGAGCAATCAGGTATTGAATAATATTGCTCAATGTAAAGGTGATATTAATGCAATAATGACCACCTTGTTGGATGCAAGTGAGGTGGGGGATCGTGTAGTGGTGTTTGGCTCTTTTTACACTGTTGCTGCTGTTTTATCTTATTTGCATGTAAATTTACAAGGTATGCATGATGTTAATTAAACGAGGTGTTGAGTGAAATACACATTAAAACATCGGCTTATAGGTGCTGCCTTTCTTGCTGCTATTGCGGTGATTTTTTTGCCCAGTTTTTTTAAAGAAAAACAAATAAATTCTGTTAATACCCGATCGCAAATTCCAACACGTCCAGGCATAGTTCCAGTGGAATTTAATGCGCCAACACCAGTGCCTAACATCGAGCCTGCACCTGCACCTGAGGCGATGTTTGTGCCTGACGAACCTGCGCCCGCTGAGCAACTTATCAGCTCAAGCTCTGCCTCTGCCAGTTCTTTAGTTTCTTCCAATAAATCTACACCAGTGACAATACCTGCACCGGCGAAAACAGCTGCGGTCATTGCTATGCCTTTAAATGCACAAGGCTTGCCTGATGCCTGGGTAGTGCAAGTCGGTAGCTTTAGTACTAAGGAGGCGGCCAATAAAGTGTGCAATGATTTACAAGCTGATGGCTTTAAAGCTTATGTACGCACAGTGCACAGCGGCAGTAGCACTATTAGCCGAGTGTATATCGGTCCAAAATTGGATAAAACGCAGGCGTTGGCCATCAAAACGCAAATCGATAAGCGTTTAAAAGTTAATTCGATGGTAATGCATTTTCAACCTTAACCACTATGAAATTCCATTTTCGCCCCAATTGTTTAAAGGGTAGTTAAAGAGCTGTTTGATGCCAGGTAGCTCTGTTAAAATGCCCGTTTTTAATATAAGGCGTTGTTTTTATTAAAGCCATTGCTAGGGTGGAGAAATCGAACGCATGAATTGGGCAGATTGGGTCATAGTGGCAATATTAGTGATATCGAGTCTTATCAGCCTTGCGCGTGGATTTTTTAAAGAAGCTTTTTCTCTCGTCATTTGGATCGCTGCAGTGGTTATTGCTAACCTGTTGAGTGATCGTCTTGAACACTTTTTGGTTCATATTATTACCACTCCATCACTACGTGCTATGACTGCTTTCATGGGAATATTTGTTGCAGTTTTATTGCTAGGCATGCTGATTAACTATGGCATAACCCTCCTGGTGAATGCGACGGGTCTTTCAATTACTAATCGCTTGTGCGGCATGTGTTTTGGTTTTGCGCGCGGGCTTTTTATTATCATGATTTTGTTAATTTACTTGCCGGCTTTCATTCCAGTAAAAAAAGATTCCTGGTTTCAGAAATCGCAAATGATTCCTTATTTTGCACCCCATGAAGCAGCGGTAAAACAGCTAACAAGTGAAATGTCTCACTGGGTATTAGATTACATGGTTAAGCCGTTATCAGTAAAAACATGAAAATGTTCAGTCATTATTTTTTGTAAATTTCTTAGTAGTTTATTTATCACAAGGTGAACAAAGTATGTGTGGCATTGTAGGTATAGTGGGCAAGCGCGATGTCAATGTGCAGTTGTATGATGCGTTAACCATACTACAACACCGTGGGCAGGATGCTGCCGGAATAGTGACTTGTCAAAATGGTCGCATGGCGCAACAAAAAGCCAATGGTCTAGTGCAAGATGTATTTAGAACACGTCACATGGAGCGTCTTGTGGGAACCATGGGTATTGGTCATGTGCGTTATCCAACGGCAGGCAATTCAGGCCCGGCATTGGCGCAACCTTTTTATGTAAACTCTCCCTATGGTATTGCGTTGGCGCACAACGGCAATCTCACCAATGCGGATAAATTAAGCGAAGATTTATTTAAAACTGATTTGCGTCACGTCAATACCGATTCTGATTCGGAAGTGTTGCTCAATGTTTTTGCGCATGAGTTACAAATGCAGGGGAAATTAAAACCGACACCCGATGATATTTTTGCTGCTGTTGCGGGTGTACACAATCGTGTCAGTGGTGGTTATGCAACGGTTTCTTTAATCGCAAGTTATGGCTTGGTTGCATTTCGCGATCCCTATGGCATTCGTCCATTAGTCTATGGCTCGCGAAAAACGCCTGACGGATTTGATGAATATATGGTGGCATCTGAAAGTGTTGCGCTTGATGTATTAGGCTTCACGTTAATTGATGATGTTGCTCCTGGCGAAGCAATCTATATTACGGAAGCTGGTGAATTACATCGTCGCCAATGTGCCAAGCATTCACGTCTGGTGCCTTGTATTTTTGAGCACGTGTATTTTGCTCGTCCAGATTCTATTATGGATGGTATTTCAGTTTACAAAGCTCGCTTGCGTCAAGGTGAAAAATTAGCAGATAAGATTTTACGTGAAAGACCTAATCACGATATCGAAGTAGTTATCCCTATTCCAGATTCGAGTCGTGTAGCGGGCCAGGCATTGGCTCATGGTCTCGGTGTAAAATTCCGTGAAGGCTTGGTAAAAAATCGTTATATCGGTCGCACTTTTATTATGCCCGGGCAACAGCAACGCAGAAAGTCAGTACGGCAAAAATTGAACCCTATTGGTTTGGAATTCAAAGGTAAAAATGTTTTGTTGGTGGATGATTCCATTGTCCGCGGTACAACTTGCCAACAGATTATTCAAATGGCGCGGGATGCCGGCGCCAAAAAAGTTTACTTCGCTTCTGCTGCACCGGCGGTGAAATATCCAAACGTGTATGGCATAGACATGCCCACCGCGAATGAATTAATCGCACACGGCCGTACTCATGATGAGATATGTGCAGAAATTGGTGCGGATTGGTTAATTTATCAAGATCTGGAAGATTTAATTGCGGCTTCTACGGAAGGTAATACCAAAGTCACTGAATTTGATTGTGCGGTATTTACGGGCAAATATATTACGGGAGATGTTACTCCCGAATACTTAGCTAAGCTTGCTAAAGCACGAAATGATTTAGCAAAAACCGGGAAAAAGACTAACAATCTAAGTGATGAACCTATTGGGTTGCATAATGGTTCTATGGGTTAAAAAGATTGCGGGTTAAAAAAATTACGGGTTAATAGAATTGCGGGTTCATAGATTACGAGTTAGTGGTGCTAAGTGCCACTGTGCATGGATGCCGTATGTAATAGCATATCGTTTATGTGAGCTGTCGTTAGAGTATTAATTTTTGCAGGTATATCGAATGGAAAATCTAGAACAAGAATTAGCACAATTCGAATTAGATACGCTTGCAGTGCGTGCGGGCCAATCTCGCACGCATGAAGGTGAGCATAGCGAAGCATTATTTTTAACGTCTAGTTATGTATTTGGCAGCGCACAAGAAGCAGCGGATCGTTTTTCAGGTGCACAAGCAGGTAATGTTTATTCGCGCTACACCAATCCTACCGTACGTAATTTTGAAGAGCGTATTGCTGCACTTGAAGGTGCAGAAGCAGCTGTGGGAACTTCATCTGGTATGGCCGCTATTCTAAGTACTAGCATTGCGTTATTAAAATCGGGCGATCATATTGTTTGCTCGCGCAGTGTGTTTGGTACCACCACCGTATTGCTCACAAAATTTATGCAAAAGTTTGGGGTGACAACTACATTTGTTCCGCCAACGGATTACGCAGCTTGGGAAGCGGCATTTACGCCTGCAACAAAATTAGTATTTGTGGAAACGCCCTCCAATCCCTTAAGTGACGTCATTGATATTCAGCGCTTGGCAGATATTACTCATGCGCATAATGCATTGTTGGTGGTGGATAATTGTTTTTGTACACCTGCATTACAGCGCCCTTTAGAATTTGGTGCGGATTTAATTGTGCATTCTGCAACTAAATATATTGATGGCCAAGGCCGTTGTTTAGGTGGTGTGGTTGCTGGCCCTAAAGTATTGGTTGATGAAGTACTTGGCTTTGTGCGCAGCGCAGGCCCCAGTATGAGCCCTTTCAATGCGTGGATATTTTTAAAAGGTTTAGAAACTTTACGTTTGCGGATGGAAGCGCATTCACGCAGTGCGCTTATACTTGCAGAGTGGTTGCATCAACATCCAAAAGTTGAAAAAGTTTTTTATGCAGGTTTACCTAGCCATGTTGGTCATGAGCTTGCGGTGAAACAACAATCAGCGTTTAGTGGTGTGCTCTCGTTTCGAGTGCAAGGCGAACGTGAAGCTGCGTGGAAAGTGATAGATACAACACGGATTATGTCGCTTACCGCAAATCTTGGCGACACCAAAACGACTATTGTTCACCCGGCAACTACCACACATGGTCGCTTGACGCCTGAGCAAAAAGTAGAAGCAGGTATTACTGAAAATTTAATACGTATTTCTGTTGGGCTTGAAGATGTAAAAGATTTGATTGCAGATTTAGAGCGTGGGTTAAATTTTCTGTAAACATGTCGGCAAGTTTTGTTTATAGAAATTAGAAACGTTTCTTAGTGATTTACTATAAGGACCCAACTGTGAGAAAATTTGTTGAAACACTGGTTGATGAAATTAGTCGTGTTTTACTGGGTAAAGAAGACAAAATAAAACTTGCGTTAACCTGCTTACTGGCCGATGGCCATCTCCTGATTGAAGATCTGCCCGGTATGGGCAAAACTACCTTATCTCATGCGCTTGCCAAAGTATTTGGCTTAACTTATAACCGTGTGCAATTTACTAGCGATATGTTACCTGCGGATATTTTGGGTATTTCTATTTTTGATGCGCAGCAACAACAATTTACCTTTCACCAGGGCCCGATTTTTACACAAGTATTATTGGCTGATGAAATTAATCGTACCACACCCAAAACGCAAAGTGCTTTGCTAGAAGCTATGGAAGAGCGCCAAGTGACTTGTGAAGGTAAAACCTATATTTTACCGCAGCCGTTTTTTGTAATAGCTACACAAAACCCCCTATCGCAAATGGGCACTTTTCCATTGCCGGAATCACAATTGGATCGCTTTTTAATGCGTATCAGTATCGGCTACCCCGATGCAGAAACCGAAAAAATATTATTTAAAGGTGGCGATACCCGTGAACAGCTAGCGCAATTACGTGTGTGTCTACCTATTGAAGAACTTGTTGAATTAAAACGCCATATTCAGCAGATAAAGGTCTCGGAGAGTTTAGTGGATTACGTGCATCGTTTAGTGAATTTTACTCGAACATCGGATGATATTCTGGTTGGCCTCTCACCACGTGGCGCCATGGCATTAATTAAAGCCGCCAAAACGTGGGCATTTATGCATGAACGCGCTTACGTCGTGCCAGAGGATGTGCAGTATTTGTTTTCTGCGGTCGTCGCGCATCGTTTGATTCCAAAAGGAAGTGCACCGGTTTTCGCGCAGGAAAATTTGGTGAAAAAAATATTGTCTTCTGTCGCTGTGGTAAATTCTTAATCTTGCTATTTTCAATCACTCATTGCGAGGGAGATTGCTCATGTCACCCTTCAAAAAATATTTTCATCGTTGGGCTACAAAACGTTTACCACGTTCGATGCAAGTTATTCTACGGCACAAAACTATTTATATCCTACCTGGAAAACAAGGGTTAGCTTTTTTATTAGTCGTACTCTTAATCTGGCTATTGGGTACCAATTATCAAAATAATTTAATTCTCGCCTTTTCCTTCTTTTTAATTAGTGTGATGTTGGTATCCACTATTCATGCCTTTAAAAATATGCTCGGTGTAACTTTTGTGCCTGCGCCAACACAATATGCTGCGGTGGGCGATGTAGCGCCTTTTGATATTTGTATTAGTTCTCAGTATCACAATAACCATCATACACTTTTGTTAGTAGTAGATGATTGTTCGCCGGTGCAGACGAATCTTGAAGCAGGCCAACCGATTCAGGTAACTGTGGGATTAACCGCGCAACATCGTGGTTGGTTAAGGTTGCCACGTATTACGGTAAAAAGTTATTTTCCATTTGGTTTTATTCGTGCGTGGGCTTATGTAGAGCTTGAGCATCGCGCATTAATTTATCCATGTCCAATCGCCTGCGAAAAACCTCCCTTAGGTGCAGGGCAGGGCGATGAAGGCAATTATTACTCTCGCCAAAGGGGCGATGAATTTCAGGGGTTTCAAACCTATCAACTTGGCGCACCATTATCGCAAGTAGCATGGAAACAATATGCGCGTGGGGCCGGTATGCATTTAAAAGATTATCGTGCGCAGCACAGCCAGCAATATTGGTTGGATTGGCAATATATAAATGCGCCCGATATTGAATTAGGTTTGTCGCATATGAGTTATTGGGTTAATCAGTTTGCTGAAAGCAATATTGAATTTGGCCTTATGCTGCCGAATATAGTTATTAACATGGGCACGGGCGATACTCATCGTTTGCAGGCGTTAACTGCGTTAGCGTTATTTGGTTTGGCGGTGGACAAATGATATTGCTTAATAAGTCATTAAAGGCTGAAAAAGTTATGGCCATATCATCACCAATTTTGCGTAGTAGTTTGGTGTGGCTATTTGTGGTTCAGATCTTTATTTTAGCGCCGCATTTCTTCAACGTACCTGCATGGATTGCGGTGGTCTGGGTGGGTGTGGTTTTCTGGCGTTGGAAGGTTTTCCAGGGCGCCTGGAATTATCCCAATAAGTTACGCAAAACCTTAGTTGTTTTAATGTGTAGTGCCGGTTTAGTAGCTAGTTTGGGCGTGAATGTTAGTTTGGTGAACATGGTAAGTTTGTTGTTGGTGGCTTTTATTTTAAAATTACTGGAAATGAAAAATAGAAAGGATTTTGTGTTGTTGGTTTATATTGCATTTTTTATTCTGGCCACGCAGTTTATTGTATTTAGTAATATTCTTTCCGCGTTCTATGGGTTCTTTTGTTTGGCTTTGCTGTGTACTTTACTGATGCAGCTTTATCAAAGCCCCGTATCATACAAAAATACCTCATCACATAAAAATAAATTGCCACACAAAAATACGTTGAAAAATTTATGGGCGTCGTTAACCCCGAGTATATTTATTTTGCTACAAGCAATTCCTTTTATGTTTGTTTTGTTTGTTGTTATGCCTAGGTTAGGTTCATTTTGGGCGGTGCCAACACCACAACATTCTAAAACTGGCATGAGTGACTCCATGTCGCCAGGGGATATTAGCGAATTAATAAAGTCAGATGAATTGGCATTTCGCGTTACCTTTAATGGTGATATACCAGCGAACGAAAAACTTTATTGGCGCAGTTTGGTATTTTCCCATTTTGGTGGTCGGCGCTGGTCTCAAGCGCCCCAACAATTAGCGCGACAAGATTTTAAAACATCAAATCAGCCTATTTCTGGCTGGCGTGAAAAAATTGAATATCTTGGTGATAAAACTACCTACAACATTATCGCTGAAGCAAGTGGTCAACCTTGGTTGTATGTCCTAGCTGCGCCGGAAACATGGTCAAATGATTTACTGTTGGGGAGTGATTTACATTTGCAAGCAACCGCGCCTGTAACTCAACGAATAAGTTATACATTAACTTCTGCATTAAATTATCGTTTTGAAGAAGGAGTGCAAAACGCCATTGAGTTAAATCAAAATTTGCAATTACCCATAACGGGTAACCCTGAAACACGGCGCATTGCGGGTGAGTGGTTTGCGGAAACGGGAAATGCCGAAAAACTAATCGAAAAATTGTTTCACTATTACCATAATAATTTTTCTTACACCTTAAGGCCGCCTAGTTTAGGTGATGATTCAGTGGATGAGTTTTTGTGGCAAAGTCGGCAAGGCTTTTGTGAACATTTTTCCAGCAGTTTTGTTTTTTTCATGCGTGCCGCAGGAATTCCTGCGCGCGTAGTGGTGGGATATCAAGGTGGAGAATTAAATACAGTAGAAAACTATTTGGCGATTCGCCAGCGCGATGCGCATGCCTGGGCAGAGGTGTGGATTAACCATCGTGGTTGGGTGCTTTACGATCCGACTTCAGCGGTGGCGCCGGAACGAATTCGGCGCGGCATTGCTGAATCGCTTAACGCAACTGATCAGAAATTATTAAGTCAGCATTTTGGGTCATCGCTTCAGTTAGTAATGCTGATGCGTGATCAGTGGGATGCATTAAATTTTCAGTGGGTACGTTGGGTTATGAATTATGACTCTACGTTACAAACTGCATTGCTAAGTAAATTTTTGCATGATGTTAACCCGTTGCGTATTGCTCTCCTCGTATTGGGAGCTGGCGGTATTTCAGTCATGTTAACTTTTGCGGTGTTGTTTTTTTGCTCTCGGCGCAAAAAAATATCTGCATTGGAGCGTTCGGCCCAATCGGTTTATCAACAGTTATGCAAAAAGCTAAAGGGATGTGGTGTGGCTCCTGTTACGGGGGAGTGTCCGCGTCATTTTGTGCTACGTGCCGCTACAGTGCGCCCGGATTTAGCTCCATTATTAAACCAAATCATTGATTTATACGAGCAGATGGTTTATGCCGAAAATGTGTCGGTATTAATGGATCTGAAACGTAAATTAGCAAACTTCTCATCAAAAAAATAACTTATAAATTTTAAGTTATTACTAATGTTTAATGATTGTGCTTTGTGTTTTTATTGTGACTCAATAAGGTGCGTTTATTCCTGTCTGATTTCCTTTTAAATAATTAAGATATTGATAAATAACAATAAAAAATATTGGTATGTTTTGTGCTATTGAGTTTTGAATGCTAAATATCGGAATTTCTTGCTCCATTTTGGACTTTTGTTGCCTAATATATAGACATTTCTCATGCAGTTTTTAATGTTCACACGTATTTATTTTTGTGTGTGTTATAAATTGGTGCATTTTATCGCTCAATAAAGTTCGCAAAGATCGCGAATTTAAAATAAAAGGTTATGATCATGAAGAAGATCTTTGAATTTGTCTTTCCAATTATGGTGATGTCGTGCAGTTTGCTGTGCAGCCAAATAGTTCATGCGGATACCGTCGCTGCTATTAATTTACCTGTTATCAATAACGCTAATACTGCGTGGATGCTCACTGCTACTGCATTGGTGTTATTTATGACTTTGCCGGGGCTGGCCCTTTTCTACGCGGGCTTAGTGCGTGTTAAAAACGTGCTTTCGGTTTTAATGCAGTGCTTTGCAATTGCTGCCATTGCTTCCGTTTTGTGGGTTGTGATTGGTTACAGTTTAAGTTTTGGTGAGGGTAATGCTTTTATTGGTGACTTCAGTAAGGTCTTGTTTGCTTCTATGACGAAGGATTCAATGTGGGGCGATATTCCTGAAAGCCTGTTTGCGATGTATCAAATGACCTTTGCAATCATTACTCCGGCATTGATTGTGGGTGCTTATGCCGAGCGGTTGAAGTTTTCTTCTATGCTGATTTTCTCCTCGTTGTGGCTACTCGTTTGCTATGCACCGATTTGTCATTGGGTGTGGAGTAGTTCTGGTTGGTTATACAAAATGGGTTTGCTCGATTTTGCCGGCGGTACCGTGGTACACATCACTGCTGGCGTAGGCTCTCTGGTTGCCGCTTTGGTGATTGGCAAGCGCAATGGTTTCCCAACTACAGCGATGCCGCCACATAATATGACTATGGTCGTGACTGGTGCGGGTATTTTGTGGGTTGGCTGGTTTGGATTTAATGCGGGTAGTGCTTTGGCTGCAAATAGTAGTGCGGCAATGGCGATGTTAGTCACTCATCTTTCGGCGGCAGCGGGAGCATTAGCGTGGATGACCATTGAGTGGATCAAATTTAAAAAACCAAGCGTGCTTGGCATCGTAACTGGCATGGTGGCGGGCTTAGGCACTATTACACCAGCCTCCGGGTATGTTGGTCCAGGTGGAGCGTTGGTAATTGGTTTGTTAGCCGGCATTGTGTGTTTTTTTATGACGCAACTAGTAAAGCGTGTATGGAAAATTGATGACTCGCTAGATGTGTTTCCGGTGCACGGTATTGGCGGAATTATGGGTACCTTCCTTGCGGGTATTTTTGCTTCAACGCACCTGGGTGTGTTCAGCGGCCAAGGTTTTGGTGCCGGGATTGAAACTATGGGTCAACAACTGCAAGTACAATTGATTGGCATACTTGCAACACTGATTTATACCGCGGTAATAACTTATATTTTACTGAAGCTCACCGGTTTATTAACTCACGGATTGCGTGTCACTAAAGATGAGGAAGCTTTAGGTTTGGATCTTAGTTTGCACGAAGAGGATGGCTATAAACTTTAAAATTTTTGAGTCGTAAATAAAAAAAGAGAAGCTCAGCAGCTTCTCTTTTTTTTATATTTTATCACTAGTGTCCGGTTAAAACTTCACTCGAGCCGCTGAAAGCCAAGTAGAGCAAGGCTTTCAGCGGTTTTTAATGTGTCTCCGACTTGAACGTATATTTTCATTTAACCACCCTTCATAGTCTCGCCTTTTGATAAAG
>JANYIO010000285.1 GCA_025362015.1 Gammaproteobacteria bacterium
TAATTTGCCCGAGCACGCGTAATGGTTCTTCAGCAAAAATAAAACGTGATAGTGAAATGCAGTAACAACCTATATCCATAAGTGCGCCGCCGCCCATGACAATGCTATTGCGAATATTATTAACATCGTGATTATTGTAGGCAAAGTGTGAATGGATATTACGCACTTGGCCAATGCTGCCGGTGCGAACTAAGTCGCGGGCGCGTTGCCATTGCGGATGGAAGCGATACATAAATGCTTCCATTACTTTAAGTTGCGGATGTTGTGCTGCAACAATAATAAGTTCTTGCACCTCAGCAGTATTTAAACCTATTGGCTTTTCGCAGAGCACATGCTTGCCTGCTTGCAATGCTTTTATCGACCAGGGCACATGCAGATGATTAGGTAGAGGGTTATAAATTGCGTCTATATTGGGGTCATTCAAAAGTTCTTCATAACTGCCATAAGCCTGTGCGATCTTCAGCTCATCTGCATAAGCGCGGGCATTTTGTAAGTTGCGCGAGCTAACGGCGACGACTTGATTGTAGCTAGAAGTTTGCAGCGCAGGTATGACTTTACGGCCAATATTGGCCGTACTCAACACGCCCCAGCGGATTTTGTGCATGAACACTTACTCGCGGTTTTAAAAAGCTCCACAACGGGAGGGAGAGGAAATCCATAATAACAATTGTAGATGATTCTAGCCGTTATTGTGGCGCTATGCTGGGGATTTGCTGATGTGTGAGCAAGCGTACATATAGAAGGATCATTTAGAGGGATGATTTAGAGAGATCATTGCCGCGATTGATCTCAAGTTACCAGCAACCCAAATACTTGTGATCTAGTTCAAATATTCTTGTGTTACTTGAGCGAACCATCGCAGTCAATATTATGTCAGATTGATACTATCCAACAAATCAACAGCCCAACAAATCAACGTCGACGTGAGATGAATGCCATCTCATAATATTTTGTTTATCTTCAGGACAGTGCTCATGCTATTACGATTTCAACAACTGATTATTTCAAGCTGCATGATTTTTCTAGCGGCTTGCGGCGGTGGCTCTGGTGATTCAGCTTCATCCGCTAGTAAAGCTGCCACAAGCGCAGTATCAAGTCTCGCTGTTGCAAGCTCTTCGCTTGTAAGCACGCCAGCAAGCAGCATGCAATCGAGCACAGTAACCAGCGCTCTTGCTTCGGTTGCCAGTTCGACATCCAGCATGACATTGCTTGCACCGCAAAATCCTAGCGTCAAACCAGGCAATGCAACTGTTACCTTAACCTGGAATGCAGTTTCTGGTGCGACCAGTTACCATATTTATTATGCGACAGAATCCAATATTCAATCCAAAAGTATCAACACTTTTCAAAATGGCACCTGGGTGCAAAATGTTTCATCACCTCATGTAATTAATGCGTTGGAAAATAACAAAACATATTATTTTGTTGTTACTGCGGTAAAAGGTACAACAGAAAGCATGCAGAGTATCGAGGTCAGTGCAACACCGTCTGCTGCTGATCCTGCCAAGCAGCCTAATGCGCAAGAAGTATTAGTCATGGAATTAATTAATCGCGCACGCTTTGATCCAGCGGCTGAAGCTACACGTTTTGGAATCGGTTTAAATGATGGTATTAGCGGCACCCAAATTTCTACTGCACGCAAACCACCATTAGCAGCCAATTTATTTTTAGTGGATGCTGCACGAGTGCATACGCAGTGGATGCTTGATAATAATACATTCTCTCACGATGGTGCCAATGGTAATTCGCCGACAGATCGCATGCGCACAGCTGGGTATGTATTTACCGGCTCATGGAGCAACGGCGAAAATATTGCATGGGCGGGAACGTCAGGATCTACTATTGATCTTACGCAATACGCTATCAATCATCATGAAGGTTTATTTAAATCGGCGGGGCACCGCCAAAATATTCTAAACGCCGGTTTTCGCGAAGTTGGTGTAGGCCAGAAAAAAGGAAATTTTAAAACTGATGATGGCACTATCTGGTTATCATCCATGTTAACGGAAGATTTCGCGAGCTCTGGCAGTAGTTACTTTTTATCAGGTGTTATTTACAACGATACGAATAGCAATCAATTTTACGACGTGGGTGAAGGCCTTGATGGCGTTACAGTGACCATCAACGGGAAGTCCTACCCGGTTTTTTCCACGGGTGCCTATTCAATACCACTGAGTAACGGAACTTATGATGTAACCATTACCGGTGCGCCATTGGGCAATCCTGTTCTTCATAGTGTGCAAATTAATAATGCCAACATTAAGCTCAACGTTATTAAAAGCGGAGCAACCGCGACTGTGGTGAGTTGGTAACTTGCCAACAACGTAAATACTTGAGAGACGTGAAAAGGGCTGATAACTATATTGTGTTTGGGTCGTGTCCGGGTTATGTTCGGGCTACCTTCGGGACGTGTTTTGGTTTGCGGTTTAAGCTTGCGCGTAATAGTTGTAGTGCATGAGAATTTATAAATAATATTAGGAGATATATGGGATGCAAAAGTCGGATTATGAGAAATGGCAAGACACAATTAATTTATCGAAAACGGATAGCCACTGGCATGATTACGACAGTGATATTAAATTGGCAGTGATACAATTCAATGCCTATCTATTAACTACAAAAGGCTATGTTGCACTCAATTGGAGGCTCATTAAAGCTATGTTCTGGACTGAGTCGGGCGGCCCCAAGAGCGATGCATGGACTACACGACCTATGCAAATTGGCAACCCCGGGGACCCTGGTCTCGGTTCGTTGCTATCAAATCTTGAAGGTGGCGAATTAATTTTGCCGCCAGCATTAAAATTACAATTAACCAAAGTTACGGCTGGTGCGCCTGCGATGAATATTCGCGCGGGAATTGGCTATTTGTTGATGCGCGCGGCCAGTTATGAAACGATAAGTGTAGAAGATGCTGTTGATAAAAAAGTCACGGAGATTATCGTTAAGGCTGGAGACAATCCTTCAAAAATAGCCACAACTAACAAGACTACCCTGGATATGTTAAAAAAACTTAATCCAAAAATTATGGTTATGATTAAGCCTGGCGAGAAAATAAAAATTCAAAAAGCTTCCATGCAAAAATGCATTAAAGGCTGGGCGATTATCAACACACAATTCTGCGCTAATAAATATAATATTGGCGACCCAATTTACGCCAAAAAACTTGACTACTGTTTAAGCCTAATAGGTTAATGAAAGGATTTTTATGCAACATAAAATATTTACACACCTTAAAATTTTAACTGCTGTTAGTTTGCTGGCACTGCTTGCAGTTCCTGTGTTCAGCGATACGGTAGAGCCTGAGTCATCGCACTTAAAATCCCCCACTGAAGTTTACCTGGGCGGTGGGCGCGCTTGTGCAGGAAAACTTATGATTAATGCTAAAACACTTAGTTGGATGACGCCGTTCAGTCACTGCGCGGATCAACCTTATACCCTTGTTGCTTTGCGTAGTAATAATAATGCATTAAAAAATCGTGTTCTGCAGTTGAGTAAGCCTTCGGCGAAATGTTTGTATCATTTCATTAATATTAAAACCACTCCGGAAACCGGACAAGTACAAGTCGCCGGATTTAAAAGCATTGAAGATTATGAACAACAAAACTTTGATGCGGCCTTAATTTGCCCGGTGGTTGCGCAATAACGATATTTGTTTGTATTTTTATTAACACACATTTTCTTTTGCCGAGGGATAACTCAATA
>JANYIO010000304.1 GCA_025362015.1 Gammaproteobacteria bacterium
GAAACAATTGGGAATGCCAGCGAAAAAGTTATTCGAGAGTACGTTAAAAACCAACTTGACGTTATGAACAAAGGTGAAGAAAACAGTAAGCAGCTGGGGCTCTTCTAAAAACTCGGTCGCTTGCGGCCGAGTTTTTTATAGAAAGATCCGCGGAAGTGATGGCAATATCAATAAATATAAAAACTAAAAAAAATCAGTAAAATAAAATTTTTTATCTATTTTGTTACTGATTGTTTTGTTTAAAGTGCAACATAAAACTTATAGTCGCTCGTGCATATGCTAGCGCGGCAAACGGTAAAGTTCTCGTTCGCCGATAGTGCGCATTTCAATAAGATTTTCTTCTTGCAGCCGTTGCAACGCTTGTGCTGTTACTAAAATAGATTCTTGAATATCTGGCCAGGATATCCACCAATGGTGAATTCCTTCCAACGTGTCTGCGCTATGGGGATGCAGACTAAGATGTTGAGTAATTGCGCTTTTGGCGAATTGAATTAATTTATCATCCATAGTGGATACTCGTATACATTGTCAGAACTGTTTATTAGACAACAATCCAGAATAACGAACGTAGATGCAACGAACGAATCCAGATAATCTTATATTGGTCTGATGAAAATAATAGATGCCGCAATCACTTGTCTGGGCGCAGGATAACATTAAATTTAAGTTGGCGCCGTAAATTGCATATTCTGAAGCGGATTTTTGGGAGATGTGATGCTTTTTAATAGATCAATTTCGTCATTTTATGTAAATCCCTTCTGTCGGCATTTCTTAATTGGAATGGCTGCTAAATTATTATTTGGTCGTTATCAAACAGAGCTTTGTATTCCGTATTTACGAGCCAATTTACCAAACGCACTTCGCTCTTGTCCTGCTATGCGTGCGGCTTCTGACAAGTTGCCTGAGGCTTGCTCAAGGACTTTATAAAGGTAAGCACGTTCGAATTCTGCGATTGCATTTGCTTTAGCATTTTTGAACAAACGTTCCTTATCGAGAGATTGAGTAGGGGAATGATTGCCGAATTGAATCTGGTTAGTCTCGCTCATAAGAAACTCACGATGAATAACATTTTCCAATTCACGTATGTTTCCTGGCCAGTTGTGTTTAATGATGTGATTAATAGTGTCGGGATGCAGTGATTTAGGTGGTAATTTATAATGATGACTAAATCGTTTTAAAAATACCTGCGCTAATTCAAGAGCATCACCAGTGCGTTCACGTAAAGCGGGCATATGAATTGTTAGCACATTGATCCGGTATATTAAATCGCTGCGAAAATGTCCGATACTAAGTAGACGATTAAAGTCAGCATTGCTAGCTGCAATAATCCGAACATTCGCCTGACGTTGTACGCCACTACCAACCCGGCGATAGGTATTATCTTGCAAAAATCGCAGAATAGCTGCTTGTGCTTTTAAGCTCAAAGCATCAATTTCATCGAGAAATAAAGTACCGCCATCAGCTTCACTCACCAAACCTGGTGAAGCCGATTTTGCATCGGTAAAGGCTCCGCGCTCATGACCAAACAATTCGCTTTCGATCAATGCTTCTGGAAGCGCTCCACAATTAACAGGTATGAAGGGCTTACTGCTACGGTTACTGTGGTAATGAATAGCCCTGGCAGCCATTTCCTTGCCAGTACCTGTTTCACCCGTTATTAAAGCTGTTGCTTCAACTTTGGCAATTTTTTCTATTTGAATGCATATATCTTGAAACTTTTGCGAGGACCCCAGCAAATGGAAGCGTAACGACTCATTCATTTCTATTTCCTTAGAGTCTGGATGCGAGAAATCTCTCCAGCTTTTTATGTGTAAAGTTTATTTTTTTATTTCACATTAAATTACTTTGTTGCGAGTAATCGATCAGATTTCAATCCGCAATTTTCTTTGTGCCTCAAGATCGTATGAGGAGTATAGGAGGTCGAATGAAAAGTGAAAGCTTTTTGAATAAAATAAAGATGTGACGCGTTATTCAACAAAACATTAACGACAAATTTTAGTGCGCTCGCTGATAACGGAAATTTCATTAGAATTTTTATTTTGTTGCAGTTTGTGAAAACAGAAATTTCGTTAAACACATATTTTGTATTAACGCTATTACACGTTATTACACGTTCACATTATTCTGGAGGCAACAGCATTACAGAACTCGTTTCAGTTTGATATTTGCGCGATTTTCCATTCAAATTAAAACCGCTGCGCAAAACTTGGCGCTCAGCTGCAGGTAATCGATAATATAAAATTGTTTGTGTGCGTTGGGTAAGTGGTTGTTCTATACCCACTAAAATCTGTTGGCGCGGCGCTTCATTTGCGCCGCCCCATTGTTTAACAATATTCATGCGTCGCTGCTCTTCCTCAGGATCACTGGTTCCGAGTACGGGTTTAGTGGTGCCATTTGGCTGCACCAACTTAACTTGATGTGCGTTATTTCGAAGACCCAACGAAACCGGCAAAATCTCTTTCTCGCTCATGATATGCTCCTGTTGTTTGTATGAGTATCAATCAGCTTATAGTATCTGACAAATTGTGCCTCCATGTCTCCAGAGATTAATTTATATGGCTAGAGTTTATCAGGCTGCCACTATGGGCGAAGCACACATAAGGGTGGCGGTGGTCATGGATCGCGGCAGTGCAGACTTATTAGTGCATCGCGTAAATTCCTGGGGGCTTGCATCAGGTGATGCGCTTTGGTTTATTACTCGCGACCAACAGGATGCGACCGTTTGGATTTTTTTTACCAGTATGGGTATGGCAGAAGTTAACATATTTTTTGTTGATAATTATAATGAAGCTGTCTGGCAAAAATCTAGTCGCTATCAAGGGCGGTTTAGTTGAAACGGAATTCCATCTCTCGCAATATCATAATCAATTACACGTAATAAAAATCGTATACAAATTTTTAAATATGCACGTTCACTGAAAAGTAATGAATGATAAAGCTGTTAAGCAAAACTATTTAACGAAGAAATAAAAATAAATTTTTATGAATGATCATATTGCATATCTTGATAGTTTAGTCGCCAACAACCGGTTGTATAATTTTTGTATTAATGAGGAAAATTTATTTATCCCCCATAACATGTTAAGGAGACGATTGAGGGTCGCCTACGCTGCCAATGATGGAGTCAAAGTCCCTTAAAGGGTTATTTATTACTCGATTTTTCCTCTGGCTGGGTCGGATTTGACCCAGTTTCCGAGTGATTTTCGAGTTTGTTAAAAAAGATTACAAGCTACTAACATTGCCGGAACCCAGGGAAAACGAGCACTAATGACCTGACAGGTGATGGATGGCATGGGAAGTGCTATTCGATATATTACAAGGCTTTTACTTAATGATAATTTTGACAACGCGGGATAAAAATATGAGTTCTAAAGGTGGAAAATCGGCATCTGGATCCAGATCTGCTGCTGCACCAAACCCAAATACTACAGTAGGCGCTAACGCGGCGGGCGACAGGGCGTTTACTGCACTCATATCAGCACAGGCAGGCGCGCCTACGGCTCCCCATCCGAGTGGCAACCCTCAAGTTCCGTTTGAGGCTCCATCAGCACATTTTGCCGGGCGGGGTTCCTCCTTTCCACACTTAACCAGACCTTTTCCGGGAGCTGCCGCCGGGACTCCAGGTTACCAGCAACATATTACTGACATCAGGCAAAGCGCTGCACTCTCAGCGCTCCCGCAGATGCATGATAATCATTCAGGTTCCGGTGATCAGCCACCGCCCGCCGGAAGTACTGCTTATGTGGTCCATGAGCGTATTCGCCAAACAGTACATCCAACCACTGCTGCCTTGGGACCAGTAGATGTGGATCGTTTAATGGCAACACAACCAGTACCAGATGCTGCAACGGGTGCCCATCAACCGGTTTCAGCGTCCAGAGTGGCGCAAAGAGGAACGGGGCTTGGTGCCCTGGGTTCAGCCGATAGCCCCGAATATATGAGAATTATGACTGCATCTCAATCTGGTGGGCCGCTAAGCCCAAGGACGCAAGGACGGCAATAAAATAGTAGGAAAAAGCCAAGTGCAAAACCCGGCGCGCCCTTAACATCCAGGCGGGACAATTCAGTTTGGTTTCCGGACACAGGGATGCCTGGAAGAGGTGATTTATGCTTCAGTCATAGCAATCTCGTGGTCATGAGGGACACTTCCCAAGCTTCCAATGAACCCTTGATTTCACTGGCTTGCGCTAGCACGCAGATAAATAAATGTGCTATGTTGGAATTTGGCCACTTATGTTATGTAATGAGATGTCATGGCACGTAGTAGACCTATAGTGAGACTATTAGCGGAACCGCAAACAGGAAGTGGCAAAGCGCAGATAGTAGAAAAGCCCTCTCAGCTAAAGCACATTTTATGGGCCGCTTCACGAGGTGAATTGGGGCGCAGAAACGTAGCAATAATTTGGATGTTGTTTGGCTCAGGCTTACGAGTAAATGAAGTTGCTCAACTTCTAAAAACTATTCATAATAATCTGGAAGATTTTTTACATAGTGGAAGCATATTCACAATGCCGAGTGAGCGTTTAACGAAAGCAATTCATGTTTGAATCGTCCAAAAATATTAATGGTCGCATCGTAGGATTCTGCGAGCGAAGAGCCACCCCAAACTTGTTCGATATTTTTCGGCTTGTCTGAATCTTTCGGAGGATATTGTTCAAGAATGATCTGAGTATCATCACGGGTAGCTGGACTTTCGTTCAGCTGAATGGCTAACGCATTTTCATCGCCCTTATCGGGCATCGCATCAAAATTAATGGTGTTCGCTTCAGGAATTTCTTCAGCCACGCGATTCGCAAATTCAATCAAACTAGGCTCTGCCGGCATGTACAAAAAACTTTCGCCGTTATTATTCAAATCCGCACGCAAAATCCTGCCCAGCACCTGACGAAAATGCAATTCCGTTTTAACACGTGTTAAATGGCAGCACACTCTAAGTCGCGGAATATTAGTCCCTTCACTGATCATTCCCACCGAAATAATCCAGCTTTCTCCACTTTCTTTAAATGCATTAATTGTGTGTTGCGCATTGTCTTCCATGTAGGTGGCAACGCATGCACTTTCCCCAAGATGCCGTTGCAATATGCTTGCTATTTTGTGCGCGTGCTCCACCGAGGCTGCCACAATAAGGCCACCGGCATTGCCATGATGTTTTCTAACTTGCCTTAATTTTTTTGACGACTGTTTTAACAAATAAACAATCAAATCTTCATTGTCGATGAGCTGTTGATAGGAGCAGTTGGATAATTTTAACAGTTCTGCAAAGGAGGAATATTTTTCGGTGTCGCTGCCACGTTTTACAAGTACGCGATCGTTATCAATCAAGGTTATTCTCGGTGTGCGGCACACATTATCTTTAACTGCTTGGGTCAGGCCATATTTAAAATCACAAAAAATGTGTTGGTTTTGGCAGTAGCTTGATAAAGCAATCGGGATCCTGTCGGAGCGCCAGGGAGTGCCGGTCAGCGCTATGGTATAGGCAGCATGGCCCTGAACATGTTGGATAATTTTTTGCCCCCACGCATTGGCATTTTCCATACAGTGGCCAGCGCAATGGTGAATTTCATCAAAAATGACAAATACCCGATGCGTCCTGAAGAGAGCCCAAAAAGAGTCGTCCAAATGGAGCATGGATTGGTAGGTTAATGAACGCCCTTTGGAACCCAGCAAGCCGTCCATGCGATAGTGAGTGTGTGTCTCAAGCGCTTCTTGAAAGTCAGAGGACACAATGATCGACGGCGAAAAGCAGAGCACCAAATCGACCATGCCGGCCTGCAGCAGGTTGTGTGCAAGCGTCGCCGCCATGCGGGTTTTGCCCGCTCCCGGCGTGGCCAAGCAAAGGAAGTGGTTTGATCCCTCTGAATACTTGGCCATCGCCTGTGAAATGCACTCTGATTGCCAGCCCCGTAATGTCATATGTTACCTGAGCTCTACAGCGAGCAAGCTTTCGAGGGCTTTAACACGTCCGAGCAATTTTGAGCATCGGTCCCGGGACTCGTTGTAGCGGACCTGAACTTCATCGCGCAGTTCGGGTATCTCAGAACAAATTGCGTTGTATTCTTCTGTTTCTCCCATGGCCGAAAGCATTTCCAATTTGAAGCGATTTAAGCGTTCTTTCAAACTTTGTGTAGGATCCACTTTTACCTTTATAACTTCGGTAACATCAACAGGTGGTATTGGTTTGGGCGGAGTAGTCCTGTCGGTAAATTGCTTGGTGAGTGCGTATAATGGCCAGGTACCTTTGGTTACCAGTCGTTCAAGATCACCGGTTTTCATGAGTCGCTGCATGTTTCGATAGACAAATTGCCGCGCTGCTTTTTTCGAGGTGTGAATACTGACCGGATCTTTTAAGTAAGCTTCTGTAAGTGCATCCACCGTAAATTGATGTACCGTCAACTTATTCAGGACGATGAGCAGTTCCGATTTCACGTTAAGCTGAGTCATGATAGATTTTGGCGTCTCTTGTCTCGAATTTCGCGCCATTCTATCTTGTCTCTATCATCGAGACAATGAAATCATCTCCTTATTCACCTCATTACGACAAGCTACGAACCTGGTTGAAGCAACGCCGGGAAGAGAGTGGTTTAACACTTAGAGAAGCTGCTGTGGCGATGAGACGTCATCATTCCGTGTTAGGGAAAATGGAGCAGGAAAGACGAAAGATTGAAATCCTAGAGTTTGTGAACTATTGCAAGGTGCTAGGGACCGATCCCCATGAAGGGCTAGAAATATTGATTAAATCCCTTGAAACTGGAGAATAGGGCGCCGAATCAATTCATTCAAGAATAATATAGGGATGCTGACAAAGGAATAATCAGTAATGCATCAACAATGGATAGTAGGGTTAATCGGAGCGATCTCATCGCTCTATTTCGAACCAAATATGACCCTGCATCCTTGGCTACCGCACCAGATAATCATCTCATAATATCGCTAACCAACAGATAGTCCTTGGGCTTACCGCCAAACGCATCATTAATTAAGGTTCCAGACCTTATTAAGCGCGGCAAGGCAAATCGATACCTTCAAGATGAATTGTTATTAGAGTAGGGTGCTGCTTAAGGCTTATTAATGATGGTCCATTCTATTAATGTCCCACAACGCCATATGTACAGAACGAGACGAAAAAAGCGTATCTTTCATAGTTAACCCAAGATAAGTCATGATTATCTTAGGTTATCTATGTCTATAATTTGATCATTTAAAATTATTAATATAGTATGGAAATACATGGTATGTACCACAGTACGAAATAATCAGAGCAATAATTATGGCTAATAGCGGCGTTAACAAAGTGCATGTTCAGAAAGCTCGCGAAGCCCTTCTAGCGAAAGGCCAACATCCATCAATTGATGCTGTTCGTGTACAGC
>JANYIO010000302.1 GCA_025362015.1 Gammaproteobacteria bacterium
TGCAAGTTGTACAGCGGTTTCCATAGGGTCGACGTTGGTTATGCGCTATGGCCGTTTGCGTTTAGATGATGCATTTGGCCCTGAAACTGTTGCGCTACCTGTAAATTTTGTTACCGAATATTGGACAGGAAATTATTTTGCGCTTAATGCCAGTGATTCCTGCACAATAATTCCACGTGCGGCAGTTACTTATCCCAGTGGCACTTTAACAGTGGATGCTAACCGCACCGTTGCTTTGAGTAGCGGCACCACTCTGGGTTCTTACACTAATATTGATGCCGCTGGAATTCATTTTAATGCCGGCACAGCCGGGCACAATTTCACTAAGCCAAGTGCTGCTGGTACAGGAAGCTTTATTGTCGGTATAGATTTAACCAACTTTACCTGGTTGCGTTATGACTGGAATCAGGATGGTAATTTTGCGGATGTGGTAATCCCAAATGCTTACTACAGTTTTGGCTCCTATCGCGGTAATGACAGAATTATTTATTGGCGGGAAAAGTTGCAGTAATTTGTTAAGCTGTCGTCCTCTATCAGCTCTCTAAGTAAGAAGTTTGTTATGGAAATGACTATCACCACACCCAGCCTCTTATTTCCGGCAATTTCATTGCTATTGTTGGCTTACACCAATCGTTTTGTGGTGTTAGCAAATGTCATTCGCGAGCTTAGTAAGCGAGAGAATGCATCTTCACAAGTATTAGTTCGTCGCCAAATTGATAACCTACGTTTGCGCATACAGGTTATTCGCCGGATGCAGGCATTTGGTGTGTTGTCGTTTGTACTCTGTACTCTGTCGATGTTCTCATTGCTGTTGCATTGGTATGTAGCGGGTCAGTTATTGTTTGCCAATAGCCTTCTTTTGTTAGTGGTTTCTTTATTGTTTTCATTTTATGAAGTCAATATTTCAACTGATGCTATCAATATTGAGTTGGAAAAATTTGATGAACGCGTAAGCGGAGGGAGTGAATGTAAAGAAGGAAAGGTTGGCTAAGGAAAGGCAGGCTAGCTGCCTTTATGTCAGTCAGAGATTTTTGTTTTACGGGCTTTTAGGCAGAAAGCATTAATGTTGAGTTTCCATCGGCGGTGCTTCAAGGCGAATATCAACTGCCAGCTCATCGGCAATCAAATCCAATTGAGCGTAGAGTGCATCCATATCCACTGAGCTGGGCACTTCGATCAATCCGGTTGCCTCAAACATAGGTTCCCCCGACCAGGGCATACTTGAGCAAGAAGTTTCTAACTCACCCATGTTAATATTACGCCCCGCGAAGGCCTGAGCAATTTCGTGGACAATACCAGGGCGATCATTCCCTACCACACTGAAGTAAAACTCTTTGCCGGCAGGTTTAATTTCATCGAGCGCTGTTTCCACCACAATTTTTAAACCTTGATCGGCAAGTTTCGTAAGTGCTTCGATCAAGGCGGCTTGGCTTTCACTGTCGACGGATACTTGTAATATGCCGGCAAATTTGCCTGCTAAATGCGCCATGCGGCTTTCCAGCCAGTTACCGCGGTGTAGCGTAATTGTTTGCGCTAAGAGTCCAACAACGCCAGGCTTGTCGTCACTGATAATGGTTAATACTAATTGAGTTTGCACGATGAATTCCTTCAAGGCAGCTGAAATGCCAGAGATTTTAAATGCCAGGGTTCTAAGTGAGAGTTCTTAAATGTAAGAATCAAGCGTAACTTTCTCGAGCGCCAGGAACAAGAGAAATCTTTGCAAACTGTTTAAAAACTTCTTATTAAGAATTGAATACATGATTATTCCACACCAACAATTATCACCTGAAGCATTACGCGGACTGATTGAAGAATACATTACCCGCGACGGCACCGACTATGGCATACAAGAAATTGCACTATTACAAAAAGTTCAGCAAGTAGAGCATCAAATTATTCGCGGCGATGTGGTTGTCGTTTTTGATATTGCTACTGAGTCTGTTTCTTTGCTAGGTCGCCGTGATGCGCAAGTTCTAATGCAACAAGCGCTAATCCAACAAGAAAGTTAAACCTAACATGAGAATTGAAAGCAATTGAATCATTTATTTTTACATTGTCGCTCTGGTTTTGAAAAAGAATGTGCCGCTGAAATAACTGAAATGGCAGGTGTAGTCGGTATTTATGGCTACAGTAAAGTTAAAGATAATTCGGCATACGTGCTGTTTATTACGCATGAAGAAGATGGTGCTATGCGTCTTCACAAGGAGTTGCGGTTTCGTCAATTTATTTTCACACGACAATGGTTTGTTACTCAAGCAGCGGTAACGGATTTGCCCGTAACCGATCGTGTTACACCTTTGCTCGCAATGGCGGAGGCTTATCCAGCTGCACATGAATTAGTAGTGGAAACTGTAGATACGAATGATGGTAAAGAATTATCAGGTCTTAGCAAAAAATTTACTGCACCTTTTAGTCAGGCATTGCGCAGAAAAAAAATATTGATTGAAAAAAGCCAATGGAATTTGCACTTGGTATTTATCAGTGGTACCGAAGCTTACCTGGGTATCAGTTTAATAAATAATAGTTCGGCCTGGCCAATGGGCATTCCACGCTTACGTTTACCTAAAGATGCCCCCAGCCGTTCTACCTTGAAATTAGAAGAGGCCTGGCATCACTTTATTCCGGCTGTTGAATGGGATCAGCGTTTAGCTTGCAGTATGCGTGCGGTGGATTTAGGTTCTGCGCCTGGTGGTTGGACCTGGCAATTAGTGCAGCGCGGTATGTTTGTAGAGGCGGTCGATAATGGCCCAATGGATCAAAAATTAATGGACACAGGTCAAGTGCAACACCGGCTTACCGATGGCTTTTTATTTGAACCGAAAAAAAATGTCGATTGGTTGGTATGCGATATTGTGGATAAACCAGCTCGGGTTTCCGCTTTGATCATTAAATGGTTTAGTAAAGGCTTTTGTCGTGAAGCGGTATTTAATTTAAAATTGCCGATGAAACAACGCTACCTTGAAGTAAAAAAATGTGAGCAGCGAATTTTAGGAGAGTTGGAATCCTTAGGGTTTACTGCCACTGTTCAATTTAAGCAGCTGTATCATGATCGTGAAGAAGTCACTGGGCATTTACGTGTTTATTAATCGCAAGCGAGGGTTAAATTCCCCGTGGCTTGCCACGAAATAGATTTTTGGAACAAATATATACCTCGCTGCTTGCGGCGAGGTGTTTAATTTCTTAATGCAGTGCGGCTTTATCGCCTAAAGAATTACGCAAAACCCATTCAGTCAATTGCACCCAATCATCAATGAGATTACGTAGCAATTTGACATGTTCTGGAGGTAAGGCTTGGTTGTGTAGTGCTTGCTCGCCTATCTCAGTAAGAGCCGACACAATTTTGCCAATGGTATGCACGTTTAAAATTTCTAATAACTGTGCATTAAAATACATTTCACCGGTATAGACTTTGTGTAGTACGTCGTAAGGCACTAAGTGAATTTGATTGAGTGCTTTTTTGATGGCGTTTGCTAATCCGGGATTGTTGTTACGCAATAGCCGAAAACTAAGTTCTAGCGTCTGCCGACTAAAGAAATCGTCTGGCGCATACGAATGATCAGGGTGCAGAGACATCAAACTCCGTTCCTCGGTAATGGTTATTATCCATTGCTTTTTGCGTCCTCAGCTTGAGTGTAGCAATAGATAATCGTTGTGCAGTTTGTTTTTAGACGAAGAAATACTATGAAATTAGCAATTGATAAAGTTTTAGATACATCCGGGTTATTGTGCCCTGAGCCAGTCATGATGTTGCATAAGGCAGTGCGTGAGGTGGCTGTAGGCCATGTTATTGAAGTAATTGCTACTGATCCATCAACAGTGCGAGATATTGCCAAGTTCTGTCATTTTCTTGGTCATGAATTGATAGCGCAAGAAGTGCGTGAAAAAGATTACGTTTATTACATAAAAAAAATAAAAGAGTAACTCTTTGTCTGAAAGAATATATGAAACCTTTACCCGATACTTTTAAAAAAAACGCCGCATTTAAACGGCGGTTGTATCAATTATCGTCAACGAGCAATGAAATAGCCGCTAAAGCTTCAGGATCTTCTGCTTTAATTTTGTTTGCAATTTGATGTTGGAAAAAATAGCGAAAATGTTCACTGGTTTGTGCAGCATACAAACAGTCATCACCAGGTAGTACGGGAGTGCTAATCACTTTGGTTTGATCGGTCAGCATGCCGTAGATGTTGCCATCGTGCAGCAACCGCCAACTGACCACCTCAATTAATGATAAGCGGTTTTGCCCTTGCGTTGCTAATACCGCATGGGTGCCGATAGTGTCGGGAAGCTCTTGAACTACGTCATCGTCATTTTCACACTCTATTTCATAATATTCGGCAGCAGTTTCCAGCTCGACTATTTTGTGAATAGGTGCTTCAAAGAAAACTTCGTCGATCCCTTGAT
>JANYIO010000316.1 GCA_025362015.1 Gammaproteobacteria bacterium
TCTAAAAACTAAAAACATTACACTATTAAAATGTAATTATAAAAACATATGAAGCTTATTGCTTTGGAAGTTTAACATTGACTTCAGAATGCCCACAGTGCGCGCACTTATACCAACGCTTACCCCAGTGTAACCATGCAACGACAATTAGTATTATTGCGATTGTAATATAACCTTTCATACCAAAATATGACAAAGATAAAATAAATACCCAGCTAACGACTTCAAAAACCACAGAAATAATTACGTTATCCGCAAAATAATAGCCAGTGATCGATGATATGGCTTTCATTTTATTTTTGCAGCTTGGGCACTCCATTCTTCACTCCATAACGCTGAGCCAAGCAGCTAGGCACCCGCGTCGACTTGTTATACACATACTGGGACAATACGGTTACAAAAATTACGATTGCTTTGGTTTTGGAGCAGCAGGCTGTTTTTCAATTTGCTCCAATTCAGAATTTAAGCACGCCCAATTAGGTGCGCTACCAACCCAAATATTTGCTGTTGGCTTCACTATTGATGGATTATTTAGCGTGCCTACACGCACCACGGTAAATTGAGGCCGCGCAGAAGAATTTCCAAACAAATGTGTGCCGCAGCTTGGGCAAAAGCGTCGCTCTATTAAATTTCCACTCTCAGCAGCTTTTGTAAATGTACTGAGCTCACCCTCAATATTTAATGAGGAGGAATGCACAATCATATTCACTGTACCGTTTGCAGCTAAATATTGGCAATCACGACACCAACAAATTCGAGTTACCACTGGTTCGGCTGACAAAGTATATTTTACTGAGCCGCACAAACAACTTCCATTTTGAATTTCCATTTTATTTTCCTCTTGTTGATAACGTTTGACTTAACCGAACCGCGTTAGCGGGTTCGACTGAGGAACACATCAGTCGCTCACACTGACCTGCATGCGAATCGAGTGATTTGCCCGTGAACACACTGAGCTGATGTTCTGGGTAACTGCCGAATGCGCGCCACAGATAGCCTTGCTTACTGTAAAACTTCAACGCCTCTGGTTAATACGACCAAGTTTCAACATAAGCGCTCGGCATCCTGCCACAAGCTATCCCACACCCGAAGTGCACTGATACTTGAGTGCATTGTTAAGCATAAAGCCTATTTGATAAGTTCAATACTTTTTGATTCTTTTGCTTTAAGACTAATTTTACTCATTACAGCTCCACCCTCAGACTTAACGTTACCCTCAGAATCCTTCGCTTCTGAAATCAAAAATGCAAACAAATAGTAATTTCCTTTAGGTAACTTTTGAAAATTAAAAAATCCTTCGCCATTGCATGTTGTTTTTCTAACAGTTGAATGATACTCAGCAACATCAGGTGAAAACTTTGGAGGATTGTCTTCAATATAGACATTACCAAATTCATTATTACCATAAGTTAATAATATACGTTCATCAGCATATTTTGATACAGGAATTAATTCCATATTAAATCCGCTACAATTTATAACATTGCCATTTTTAAGAGTTAAACTCGCTTTACCGGTTACAGATGCTGAGCCGGCTGATTTAAACCATGCTATTTCTTTAATATCAAATGCATTTTTGAGTGGCAAGGTTATTTGCTCGCTTGCGCTAGCGAGATTTATCATTGTGGCTACAATCAATGAAAAAATAAATTTCCGTTTCATTATAATTCTCTATTCAGGATGCGTATAACGCCTAGTTAATTAAGCGGTGGTTTATAAGTTATGAATTTATGGATGACTATTGTGCAACAAAACCACAAAACCGCGACTTACAAACTTTCCAACGAAGGCGCGAGGCGCCGGATTGATCTTGCGCAAATTGTTATCGCTGTGTATTTACGAAGACAATAAGCTATTCAATTTTGCATATTGCAGTAGCATTATTGTTTTTCCGTCCATTATTTCACCTGACGCTATCATTTTATATGCCATGTCGAAGTCAAATTCAAGAACTTCAATATTTTCTTGTTCATGCTCTAAACCGCCACCCTCACTAACCTTATTTTCATCAAAGTATTCGGCCACAAAAAAATAGACTATTTCAGTAACAGATCCAGGTGACATATATGCTTCAAATATTTTTAAAGGTTTTTCTATCCGGTAACCCGTTTCTTCATGCACTTCTTTAACAATACAGTCTTCTGCATTGTCTCTATCTAAAAGCCCTGCACATGATTCGATTAACATTCCGGTAGCATTGCCATTTATATATGTAGGAAGCCGAAATTGCCTCGTTAAAATTACAGAGCCTCTTAATTTATTATAAAGAAGTATTGTTGAGCCATTTCCACGATCATATGCTTCTCGCTCTTGCGGCTTCCATTCATTATTATTATTTTTATATTCGAATACATATTTATTTAACGTGTACCAATTGTCAGAGAGTAATTTTTTAGTAACATTTCTTATTCTTTCGCTCACTTTAAATGTCTCCTTTGAGGTTTAAGTTACAACGCCAAGTTAAGCGGCAAAGTATCTTGAGGTGTCCACCAAAAGCGGGGGAAGATCAAGCGATACTTCAGCGACTAGTTATGTTTTCTTCCCATTGCGCAGGGCCAAAATAAAAAAACACTAACGCTAAAATCTAAACGATGTATTTGTGATTTTAGAACTTGCAATGATGTCTTAATAATTAACCTTCTGGCCAATATTCAATTTTTGGATTTTCTCTATTATCATTAATATAGCCCTCGCCACTACCAGGAAAATTGGTGTCCTTAAAATGCAATTTAAAAACCCAAGCATCAGTTTTTTCGTTATATTTAACATTGACTGAAGTCGCTTTTGGATTTTCCTTTTTGAGAATAGCGATAATCTCAACTTCAGTGAAATCAGGTATACCTGCATATGTGCATACTGGTAGTAGAAATAAGAAAAACACCAACTTTCTCAAGCTATTCTCCTTGATTGACACATAACAGCGAGCTAATCGGTAGTTTGTAAGTTAATGGTTTTGTGGATTATTTTTGCGCAGCAAAACCACAAAACCGCGACTTAAAAACTGTCCAAGGAGCGCAGCGACTGACGTTTGCGCTCCTTGTTATGATTTTTTTTGCTCCGACCAATTTGAATTTATAATTGTCCAACGCTCGTGATCTTTCCACTCAGAGCCACCAACCCTCAGGTAATTACGAGAAAAACCTTCTTTTACAAAACCACCATTTGAAACAAGTTTAATGGATGCAATATTTTCAGGCTGAATATTGGCTTCTAGCCGATGTAAATTCAAGCTTTCAAAAGCTTCTTTGAGCAATAATTTTAAACCTTCACTCATAAGCCCTTTTTCTTGATAGGGATGAAACACTTCATAGCCTAAATACGCAGATTGAAAATAACCGCGAACGACACCGGAAATGTTGAAGGTACCAACAATTGCACCAGTTTCATTTGCGCAAATAAAGTACCGACCTTCTTGCTGTAAATAGCTCATGTAATTCTCAGGAGCGAAAACCCAAGGATTGTGAATTGAAATACTATTTTCGTACGCACATTTTATTTCAAGAAGATCTTCAATTTTTGGAGTTCTTAGAAAGACCATTTTGAATCCTTGCTCAATGCTAAAACTTTATAACGCCGAGCCAATTGGCAGTTTTTAAGTTGTGGCTTAATGGAATACTTTTGCGCAGCAAAACTATAAAACCGCGACTTATAAAACCGTCCTGTGTAAGCACGAAGTGCCGGAGCGGTGCTTGAACGACTTGCATATATAAGAGCGTTCATGCACAACATTTCTGCCCGCAATTTCGCTTTAAAAAAAGTTACGCCTAAAATGCCAAAAATTAAAAGGCCATTGGCATTTAGGCGCAATGATTTTATTTCATAATACTTAGGCAGGACGAACTTTATTAGCGCAAGGACCTTTTTGACCCTGACCAACTTCAAATTCAACAGCCTGCCCTTCATTCAAAGTTGCATAACCACCGCCAGCTTGAATTTCAGAATGATGAACAAATAAATCTTTGCTTCCATCTTGAGGCGTGATGAAACCGAAACCTTTAGTTGCATCAAACCACTTCACTATACCTTTACTCATATAAGCCCTTCTCTAAGGTGAAAAAATTGCTGATTTCGCTATCACCATTACGAAACCAGTTTCGTATTATCACACACTACAAAATGAGTGTGCTTTTTTGTTACTTGCTATACATAACGCCGAGCTAAGTGACGGCTTGTAAGTTCCGGTTTTGCGGATTACTTTTGCACAGCAAAACCACTAGCTACGATTTACAAACTGCCCAGGGAGCACAGCGACTGACGCTTGAGCGACTTGTAACTTTATAGATTTACGCGTGGTAGTTGCTCCATTACTGATAAATAATTTTCAGATGATTTTAGCAAAAAAATAATTTCCGGGCTAGGCTCTGACCACAATTGCGAATAAACCAACGATCTTGTATAAGCTTTAAAAATTTTGGAGAGTAATCATAGAGCTCTCTCGCTACGAAGTTCCATTGCTTGTTTGGATGAAGATATAAGAGTTTAAACCATTCCAGCTCTAATTTAGCATCAGGGTAACCTGAGTCCCATTCGGCAGCCCATACATAGTGTTCAATCCATTTTGCTTTTGAGAAATCCTCTAAAGCCAATACAGCTAACTGAAATGAAGAAGGATAAGACTCGTTTATAAAAAACTCGGCCGCAAGCGACCGAGTTTTTAGAAGAGCCCCAGCTGCTTACTGTTTTCTTCACCTTTGTTCATAACGTCAAGTTGGTTTTTAACGTACTCTCGAATAACTTTTTCGCTGGCATTCCCAATTGTTTC
>JANYIO010000320.1 GCA_025362015.1 Gammaproteobacteria bacterium
TCTAAAAAATGAAATAGTGAGAGATATCTCGCTGTAAATGCATTTTTGAGACTTTTTTGTGGAAAACTCTGGCTATTTTATTTTTTAATCGCACGATGCGCTAATCTACATTTTTAGATGCTGATCGTGCAAAGATCTCTATTAAAAATACTGCACGTTTATACGCGAAATTAATTTGTCGTCTCTGTATGTAAAAATAAGTACGTAAAAGTAAGCAAGTAAAGTAAATTTTTATGCCAACTAGGATACCTTTTCTGGCGGTGGCGCCACCCGCATAACTTCTTCTACCGTCGTCAAACCCGCAGCCACTTTTTGCGCACCAGACAAACGTAAAGTGCGCATACCTTCTTTCATGGCCTGGCGGCGCATTTCAATTAAATTGCAATCTGATGTGACTTTTTCTTTTAAAGTTTCCGATAAAATTAAAATTTCGTATAAACCCTGACGGCCTAAATAACCGGTATTCCGGCACTCCAAACAACCCACCGGACGATAAATTTTTGCCGGAACATTTACTTTCCAGGGCGCAACTAATTGTTGCCAATCATCCGCACTTATCTGCCCTTCTTCTTTGCAATGTGGGCAGAGCGTACGCACCAAACGCTGCGCCATAACACCGAGCATGGTTGCATTAATTAAGTAAGCAGGAATGCCTAAATCTAATAAACGCGCGATGGTCGAAGGCGCATCGTTAGTATGAACCGTAGAAATAACCAAGTGGCCGGTAAGCGCCGCCTGTACCGCCATTTGTGCAGTTTCTAAATCGCGAATTTCGCCGACCATAATAATATCGGGATCCTGCCGCATTAAACTGCGAATTCCCGCCGCAAAATCTAACCCGATTTTGTGATGCACTTGTGTTTGGTTAAATGCTTCCTCCACCATTTCAATGGGGTCTTCAATCGTGCTGACATTCACTTCAGAAGTAGCAATTTGCCGCAGGGACGAATAGAGCGTGGTGGTTTTACCTGAACCTGTTGGGCCAGTAACCAACACAATGCCATTGGGACGATCAAGCATAGTGCGCCAGCGATTGTAATCTTCTCCCACTAAACCTAAATCCGTAAAACTACGCAACAATACTTCAGGATCAAAAATACGCATGACCATTTTTTCGCCAAATGCGGTGGGCAAGGAAGACATCCGCAATTCCACTTCGCTACCATCGCTGCGTCGCGTTTTAATACGGCCATCTTGCGGTTTGCGTCTTTCTGAAATATCCATGCGCGCCAAAACTTTAAAACGGCTGGTCACCGCAGTAGAAACATTTGCCGGCAACTCATAAACATAATGCAATACACCGTCGATACGAAAACGAATACGGCCAACTTCTCTACGTGGTTCAATATGAATATCACTGGCGCGCTGGTCGTAAGCGTATTGCAGCAACCAATCAACAATCTTAACAATATGCTGATCGTTCGCATCAGGGTCAGTGGCTGTACCCAAATCCACTAATTGTTCAAAGTTAGTGACTGCCGACGCAGACGCCCCACCACTCGCACCCGTCACCGAACGCGCCAGAGTGTAAAACTCCACCATATAACGCTCAACGTCAGCAGGGCTGGCAAATACG
The DNA here is from genome assembly GCA_025362015.1 of Gammaproteobacteria bacterium. Classification (GTDB taxonomy): domain Bacteria; phylum Pseudomonadota; class Gammaproteobacteria; order Pseudomonadales; family Cellvibrionaceae; genus Cellvibrio. The sequence goes on from JANYIO010000320.1 coordinate 1,577, forward strand.
CGTTTCACTTTGCGCCGCGCCACATGCTCAAGCTGGGGCTCCCAACCGCCTAGAAACGGTTGCAAACAAGCGATATGGACATCATCTGCCGTGACCTGCACACACAAAATGCCATGGCGTTTGGCAAACGCGTAACCCATCACCTCGGTCACTTTAGTCACGTTAATTTTCATGGGGTCGATATGCACCAGCGGCAACTTCGCCTTCACCGACAACCACTCTGTCAGCACTGCGTCATCCAATATTTTGCCAGGGCGCGATAGGTCATCAAAATTTTGGCTGGCGATATACGTTAAAGGATGCATCATCGCCTGCTCGCGCGTACGCGATGAGCCCAGCAACATATTGGCGTCAGTTTGCTCAAGCTTTCCATCTGCCACTAAGTCAGTGATTAAACTGCGTAAGTCCAATACTCGGTCGAGAATTTGCGCCATGAAAGGTGGTTCCTAATTTTTTATGCGATGACATCAGTCTAGCTTAGCCTAACAGGCTTGTTCTACTTGCATTTTTGAATCTGATAGGTGATCGTCACAAACATCTACTCCAGAAATAAACGCAGATGACATATTCCCTCAAAAATTACCAAACCCGACTCGCGCAGTTGGTTGCAATTCCATCAGTAAGCTGCGCCGTACCTAACTGGGACATGCCCAATTTACCCGTGATTGAATTGCTCGCCAGTTGGTTTAGCGATTTAGGGTTCAACACCCAAATCATGCCACTGGAACAAACCGGCAAAGCCAATTTAATTGCCACACTTGGCAGTGGCGACGGTGGGCTGGTGTTGGCGGGCCACAGCGATACGGTTCCTTACGATACTAACCGCTGGCAGAGCGACCCGTTTAAGCTGATCGAAAAAGAAGGCAAGTTTTACGGCTTGGGCGCAACCGATATGAAAGGATTTTTTCCGGTTATTGTAGAAGCGATCAAACCCTTTTTAAATAAACCACTCAAACATCCGTTAATTATTTTGGCGACTGCCGACGAAGAAAGCAGCATGAGCGGCGCACGCGCGCTCGCCGCTGCGGGCAAACCAAAAGCACGTTATGCGGTGATTGGTGAACCCACTGAACTGGTGCCAATTCGCATGCACAAAGGCATCATGATGGAAATGATTCGTGTGCGCGGTAAAAGCGGACATTCGTCCAACCCGGCACTCGGAAAAAATGCACTGGAAACCATGACTCACGTAATGGGTGAATTAATTAATTTGCGCAGCGAGTTGCAATTAAAATATCGCAACCCTAATTTCGCGGTACAAACACCCACGTTAAATTTAGGCTGTATTCACGGTGGCGACGGCGCCAATAGAATTTGCGGTGAATGCGAATTACATTTTGATTTACGTTTATTGCCAGGAATGGACAATGCAGAATTGCGTGAAATAATTCAACGCCGCTTAACACCGCTCGCAGAAACTAGCGGCACCGATATTATTTTCTCATCACTGTTTGAAGGCATAGAACCGTTTGACGAACCAGCAGAATCTGAATTAGTAAAAATATGTGAACAACTTACCGGGCATAAATCCGAAAGCGTCGCCTTCGCTACTGAAGCGCCATTTATGCAAGAATTAGGTATGCAAACTGTGGTGCTCGGTCCTGGCTCAATCAATCAAGCCCACCAACCCGATGAATTTATTAGCATCAATCAAATTGAACCAGCAGTGAAAATTGTGCAGGAGTTAATTCAGAAATTTTGTGTTTAAGCCAGCAGGTTTAAAACGAGAATTATTGTTAGTAACAATTGTGAGTGACAAAAAAAATCAGAAGCTGATGAAGATTTCAGCAGCTTCTGATTTTGCAGCATTTTACATTCGCGTTAGCGATTAATTACACATTTGAAACTCAACAATTCCTTCACCAGAACCGAAACGTTCCATAGTATATTTTTCAATATCGATTAAGTAGCCGTCACCTGCCAGGTTTTGAGTACAGCAACCATTACAATCTGAATCCGAACATTCATCATAAACTTTACTCGTAATTTTCTTGTTGCCTTGACGCAGATTCACCGTTTTCATGCCTAACCAGCTCCAATCTTTCGAGTGCACAGCAACAATATTATTGGCTTTAACCCAGGCTTCTGATTGCTTACCACTCAAACCGAAAAATTGACCCGCCCACTGACAACCGTTAAATTTAGTGCATTCTTCACTGCCCGGATCAGGATAGGATTCATAGTTAGTGAGGTTGGCTTTGTACCACGCACTGCCACAATCACTGCCACCCAATGATGAACTGCTAGACGATTTACTGCTCACCTTGCTTGATGCAGCTACAGAAGATTTCACACTGGATTTAGTGCTTGATACTGCTACAGAAGATTTACTGCTAGATACAGCTACCGACGATTTGCTACTAGCAACTGCTACTGAAGATTTTACTGAAGATGCAGTTACACCATCACACGCGCCTAACAAACGCCACTCGTCCCACTGACCTGAGTGAGTTGCAGGGCTATTACCACGCGACCACCATTTAGCTTGGTAGGCATTGCCAGACTGCTTAACCTGATTGCCTTCGACATAAGCATCGAATGTGGAGCTCCATTCTAACAACGAACTACAATTTACTGCATAAGCATTAAGCCCACACAAACTGGTACAAAGTGCAACGGCGGACAGCAAACGCTTACTAAGCATTATTTGTTTAAGGATAACTAAATAATTCATATCGACCTCGAATATTTATTCTAATAATGGAATGTGAAGTGCAATGAAGAAGCGCAATGAAAATAAAATTTCTATCAAAAAACTGTAAGTATCTGTTACGCCTAACTACGAGGAACTGCTGCTGAATCCCGAGTAACAAAAAGTTTACGGTTTCTTAATTTATTATCTCAATAGAGGGGAGGGTATAAATATATTTTTGAATTCAAAACTGACACTATTCAACGGTTATTGGATAGTGTCAGCAAGAAGAACCTGATGACCATCATGGGTTTATTTATTTACACGACAGACCGGTATGAAATACCTGACGAAAGTTGCGCGGCGTACAGAATTTGAATTGCATAAAACGACGATTGAAATTCGATAAGTTATTAAAACCACAACGCTCACTAATAGTCGATACAGGCAAGTCGGTATTCAATAACAACGAACAAGCTTTACCGATACGAAGCTGGTTAACCAGTTCAGTTAATGTCTGTTCAGTGCGTTGTTTGAAAAAGCGATGAAAATGGTTAGTACTCATATGTACTAATTCCGCCAGCTGTTCAGCACACAGATCTTGAGTGTAATGCTCATGGATATAGGCGATAACCTTATCGATTTTGTCTGTCACAGTGTCGGGAAATATGGCCGGCCGATAGCCGCCACTGCAGATAACCTGCGCCTCATTATCCTCCAGCATTAACATCAATATATCGAGTAAACCAATCAAGCGCTGTAACGGGTTAGCCTCAGCCATAGCTTCAAAGCGAGCCTGACACAATATCGCTGTTTCACGGCTAAATTCTACTCCTTGCCGGCTTCGATTCAGCAAGGCCTGCAAAGGCTTTAACTCAGGCTGGTTGGCGAGGCTTTCGATCCACTGGGTGGGAAGCTGCGCCACATAAGTAAGGTGTTGGCCAGGCTCAATCACTTGACTGGAACACCAGGTATGGGGCAACTTTGGCCCCAGCAATACCAGATCCTGATGCTCGTAATCCGCGATTTGATCGCCGATATAGCGCTGCCCGCGACTATTAAGCGTTAAACAAATTTCGTATTCAGGGTGATAGTGCCAGTTAAAAGGAATTTCGCTGAGCTGATATAACCAATATCGCCAGGAGGAATTCTCGGTAGGCAATACTTTTTCATACATAGGTTTCATGATGATTTACCAAGCTTGTTGTTATCTGTACCTATATACGTCAGCTAATAAAAATAGTCGATCACCTTGGATAGATAAGTATCTATTTACGATACGATAGTATTATTTTTTAGCAAGTAGTTTCAATAACACAGCAGCGCGCCTGCCATTGATTTTTTCCAAAAAGCCGAATCAAAGCTGGCTTCGGATAAAAAGTATAACTTTTTCGTTGAAAAGTACCTCTTGAAAGTAAAACTTACGAGCAAACTACACTCCACTAATTGACCTAAGGCCAAGCAGCCCGTGGATCAACAAAAAATACCAAATCACAGGTAATCAAAGATGCAAGATCAGCGCAGCTACCTCGCCGTACTCTTAGTAATGATGATATTTTTTGTCATCTCGTTTATCACCAACATCATGGGGCCTATCTTTCCCTCGCTAGTACATGACTATGCGATTGGCTTGACTCTCGCCGGCTTTTTTCCGTTTGCCTTTTTTGCTGCCTACGGTGTTATGTCAATTCCGGCTGGGATTTTGACTGAACGCTGGGGAGGTAAAACAATTTTACTGCTGGGATTTGGGCTGGCCACTGCTGGCTCCCTACTGCTTACGCTGTTACCAGGGCTTGCCTCCGTCATGCTTTCACTGTTTTTGATTGGGGCGGCTATGGCGATGCTACAGGTGGTAATTAACCCACTTCTGCGCATAGCCGGCGGTGAAGAGCATTTTGCGTTTAACTCAGTAATGGCGCAGTTGGTATTCGGTGGAGCTGCAACACTCAGCCCATTAGTATTCAGCTATTTGGTAACAACCCTCAGCGGTACCGAGCCACATTGGTTAAACCCAATCTTTAGCTGGGTACCCAAAAATATGACTTGGCTATCCATGTATGGCATTTTTGCCTTCTTGTCGCTGGTGATGCTGATACTGGTTACACAAATTCGACTACCAGAGTTAGTTTTAAACGAGGATGAAAAAGCAGGCGCTCTGGCTACCCACTGGCAGCTCTTAAAAGACCGCTAGGTGCGTCTTTATTTTCTGGCCATAGTGGCTTATGTGGCAACAGAACAAGGCATCGCCAACTCTATTTCATTATTTTTACAAACCTATCACCAGATAAACCCGAATGTTGAAGGCGCCGCTATCGTTAGCCAATTTTGGTTGCTGATGGTGCTGGGCTGTTTACTAGGATTGGGCTTATTGCGCCTAATGGATAGCCGTACCGTCTTGAAGCTCTTCTCTGTCGCCGCTATTGTCTGTTACCTAACGGCTTTGTTTGGCTCTACCAGTACGGCACTTATCGCATTTCCTCTGGTTGGTTTTTGTATCTCGGTCATGTGGTCGATCATTTTCTCATTAGCACTCAATTCAGTGCCACGTTATCACGGTAGTTTTGCCGGCATTCTTTGCAGTGGCATAGTCGGCGGCGCACTGGCATCGCCTATTATCGGGCTGGTCGCCGATTTAAGTGGTGAGCTGCGCATTGGTATGCTTTGCGTGCTGGCAACGCTGCTTTACATTTTGAGCATTGGCTTTTGGGCCAAACCACGTGTCGTCAACAAGACATGGAAGCGGGCAGAATCCAATACCCAAGCTAGCTAATCCGCTTGGGTTAGTTCCGTTACTGCTTAAATTTTGTAAAGCATCAGCCGAGAAGGTCTGCTCAATGATAGTCGATACAAGCCCACACACATCCATATGGCCACGAACCAATGGCATCGCCAAAACACGTATTGGGGTTGATTTGGGCGGTACGAAATTACATGTTGCGCGCACTAGTGCCCAACAAGTTGTCGCCGAATCGCGACAGAGATACAACGCCATGGCCTCTGCGGATAATGTTCTCAGCACCTTAATCCAAGCAATTGAGCAACAAATGAGTACTGAAGTTGAAGGCATAGGTGTGGGAGTACCCAGCATCGTCAACCCTGAACTCGGTATAGTGTACGAAACAGCTAATATTCCTTCCTGGCGCGAAATGCCGCTCAAGGCAGAGCTGGAGCGCCATTTTGGCCTACCAGTAGCAGTCAACAATGACGTTAATTGCTTTGTCCTGGGCGAATACCACTATGGCCACTGGCGCAATTGTCGCAATATGGTGGGCATGTGCCTGGGTACAGGCCTAGGAGTTGGTTTAATTTTGAATGGGCAGCTGTATACCGGCCACACCTGTGGCGCCGGTGAACTGGGCGAATTACCCTATGCCGATGGTGTCCTTGAAAACTACTGCTCAGGGCAATTCTTTGAGCGTATACACGGTCGCGATGGCGGAGAAGTGTATCGCCTGGCGGCCAGTGGCGACGCAGAGGCATTGGCACTATTGGGCGAGTTCGGCAAACACGTCGCTCAGGCACTAAGTACCGTGTTGCTGGCCTATAACCCACAGGTAATCGTGTTAGGTGGCTCAGTAGCTCGGGCTTTTCCCTATTTTGACAACGCGATGAAATCCGTCATGGCCCAGTTTCCCTTCCAAACACTTTGGCACTCTACTACTCTGGCATTAAGTGAAAATCCCAATGCTGCCGTATTGGGTGCAGCATCGTTATTACTCCGCGATTAATCACCGCTGATTAATCGCCTGTGGTTGTGTAAAAAACTTGATCAGAGTTCGACCGCCCGTGAGTCACGGGTTACATAGATAAATTATTTACTACCCTTCACTGTCATCGCGCTTGCATTCTCGTGAGCAATAGTCGATAAACTGCTTTCACATCACCAGCAAACACCACCATTAACTTCTAGATAACTATTATGTTAAACGCAGCTCTCTGTTCCTACGGCATGTCCGGCAAAGTATTCCATGCCCCGCTTATCAGCGCTGAACCACAACTTTATTTGCATACTATTTTGCAACGTTCAAGCGACACCGCACTTGCTGATTATCCCACCGTAAAAATTGCAAAATCATTTGAAGAAATTATTCACAATCCTGAAATTGATTTAATTATTGTCAATACCCCCAATGAATTTCATTACAGCATGACCAAAGCTGCGCTGCTTGCAGGAAAACATGTCGTCACTGAAAAACCTTTTATTATTAATTTAAAAGAAGGTGCAGAATTAATTGCACTCGCACAACAGCAAGAAAAAATTCTCGGCGTATTTCACAATAAGCGCCTGGAAACAGATCACCTCACCGTACAAAAAATACTGGCACAAGGTGAGCTTGGTCGCGTAGTAGAAATTGAATGGCACTACGACCGCTATAGAACCAACATAACCCACAAAGCCTGGAAAGAAAATAATTTACCCGGCGCTGGCACCTGGTTTGATTTAGGTATTCACATGGTAGATTCCATGCTGTGCTTGTTTGGCCGCCCGTTAGCCGTTAATGCCGATATGCGCAGCCTGCGTCGCATCGACGGTTCAACGGATTATTTTAACGTGTGTTTTCATTACGCCGATATGCGGGTGCTGTTGCGCTCCAATACTTTTGTCAGCGAAAAAGGTGCGATGGTAGCTATTCATGGCGACATGGGATCGTTTTTAAAATTTGGTCAGGATGCACAAGAACAACAATTAATGAATGGTTTAAAACCTTATCAACAAAATTGGGCTGCGCACGACGGCGAAAATTACGGCATTCTCCACAACCATCACCTGGGCACCAGCAAACGCGAAAAAATAGAAAGTGAACACGGATGTTATGAAATATTTTATCGCAACATTGCTGATGCAATTTCAGGTAAAGATGAATTGAAATTTAAACCACAAGAAGCCTTGCTCGCGGTAGAAATGATTTTAGCTGCTGAGGAAAGTAATAGATTGCAGCAGACGATTAAGGTCTAAGTTACCCACGAGCAGCAAAATCAGCGAATAAAAAAACCTGCCTTCGTTTGTACAAGGGCAGGTTTTTTATTTTAGCCTAATAACTTAGCTAGCCTAGTAAGTTAGTTAGTTAGTTAGTTAGTTAGCAACTTAGTTCGTTTTGGTAATTTTAAACCAATTCAAATTCCAGCCGCCATTATTCACTTTAATGCCAAACCTATGCGCACCTGCAGAAAGGTTTAGGGTGTGTTTAATGGTAGTCCAATTTTGCCATCCACCTGTGCTTGGAATATTAATGGAGTTATAGGCTGGGGTGCCGCCGGCTTCTTCAAAGATCAAACTGCCACCGCCATTCATGCTCGCAACACGATATTCAACGGTGTAGATGCCAGAAATTGGAATGCTAACACTTGAGTAAGACATCCAGTCACCGGCATCGATATAACCCACATTTGAACCGCCACCAGTATCGCTAGTCGTTTCATTTTTTACGCCATTATTCGCAATATAATCTTCACCTTGCACAATAATGCTGGCTGGATTGGTAGGATCAACGGGACCAGTAGATTCAATTTTCATCCAGTTAATATTGAACCCACCAGACTTGGCAGCAATAGCGATAGATTGTTTGCCTGCAGCAAAATTAACATTGTGCGACACAGTTACCCAGTATTGCCAACCACCGGTACTCGCAATATTAACGCTGCCGAATGAAGATGCGCCGCCAGCTTGTTCTAACTGAAGTACACCGCCACCTACCGCACTTGCTACACGGTAAGACACTTTGTAGGTGCCAGCAGCAGGAACATCGATGGTGTAGTTAAGCCAATCGCCAGAATCAATGTAGCCTACGTTTTGACCGCCACCCTCATCACTGGTTGATTCAAGTTTAATACCGAGCATTCCGCAATAAGCTTCTGCCTGCACCGTGGCAGGAACCTGCACAGTTGAGCAAATAGGGTTGACTGGATCAACAGGGCCGCCGCCAGCACTTGGCCAGTTATAAATAATATCTTTGGCATTGGCTCCAGAAGCAGTTAAATCCGAACCTACCCAATTACCCGAAGTACTAGCATTGCCTCGAAGTGCCGCTGAACCTTCGTTTAAATCTGACAACGCCCAGTTAGCGTTACTGATATTGTTTGCCTTCATAAAGGCAACCCACGCGGCAGTTTCACTGTAATTCACGCCGCCATTACCATCTGCATTTACGGAACCCCACTCAGTTACAAAGAGCGGAATACCTTTACTCAAAGCATAGGAAGCATGGTCACGTAAATATTGGCCATGCGTACCTGCATAAAAGTGAAGAGTGTAAGCAATGTTGCCATAACGAGTGATAGGGTTATCGGCCGCCTCATCAACTCGTTGCGACCATTCCCTTGTGCCCACGACAACCAGGTTATTCGCACCCGCATCGCGAATGGCACCAATTACCGTCTCAGCATAAGGCTTGATAGTGCTACTCCAGCCAAATTGCTGCCACGGCTCATTAAAAATTTCAAAAATAACATTGGGAGTATTTTTGTAGGTTTGCGCCATCTCTCTAAAGAAAGCAACAGACTCATTAGTATGATCGTGGGCGTGGTGGCTGTGCCAGTCTATAATTACGTACATATCATTGGCGATGGCGGCATCAACAACTGCTTTTACACGGGCTTTTTGTAAGCCAGGGTTTTGCAGATAGCTTTCTCCCTCACCGTCATCAACCGCCATGGCTGCACGTACTACGTCAGAGCGCCAGTCGTCCTTCAACCATTTCACTACATTTGCGTTGTAATATTTTTGTGGCCCCCAAATGCTCCAATACAGGCTATTACCGGAAATACTGCCCACTTGACCACCAAATAAAACTTTGTTGCCTGAAGTCGTAATGGGTTGCACCGCACCGGCAGTCGTTACACAGCCAAGTAATGCTAATCCACCAAGGGCTTTTAATAAGTTCACACAAGTGTTGCGTATGAGAGATGGCTTGCTTTTGCAAGTAACCATCGTATGAAAATGATGAGTTGTCATAGTAATGTTCCTAAAATTATTGTTATTAAAAGTGACCACTGCAACCGTCCGAGAGCGGCAATGTCACTGGCGTTGTTTTCGCTGCTGCATATAAATACAAAAATAACAGCAGGCTCAGTGAGTATTAGGAGTGTGCGAATAGGCCGCCACCTACTTTCTGCGAGGACTTAAAGTGGGAATCATAGATTTAGGTACGAATTAAGGTGGGACATTATCGAATTTAATAACGCTGCTCATATCATTAAAAAATGATAAAAATTTGCAGCCTCAATCACACAATTATCGGCAACTAGCTATACTTTTATCCAAATTGACAGCGCTGTCAATAACAATTACACTAACCCGTCTCAGATAAAATTATCACACGCGTTAAAGTAAATAGAGTAGAAACTAAGTAGTCATCCGCAACGACAGCAATTTGCGCTTGTTAATAACAACAAAATAATAACGGATCATAACGATGAAAGACGACACACTACCAAAATCACCTTTGCTGTGGGTGCCAACCGGTTATTTTACCATGGCGCTTACCTACGTGACGCTCACCAACGTCACCGCAATTATGTTTAAAAATATGGGAATGGATAACGGCAAGGCGGCAGAGTATGCAAGCTATTTAATTTTGGCCTACACCATTAAGCCAATCTTTGCGCCATTTGTAGAAATGTATAAAACCAAAAAGTTTTTTG
>JANYIO010000011.1 GCA_025362015.1 Gammaproteobacteria bacterium
GCTGGATCCCCGCTACGCGAGGATGACGGCGATGAATAATTTATATGTAATGCACGGCTACTCAATGAATAAATTCTTTTTTAGAAAATTTAATTATGCATCCAGTTCGCAAGCAACGTTTAATACTCGTCATTTTCGGTGTGGCTTTTTCCAGTATCGCCATTGGTTTAATTGTTTATGCGATGCGCACCAACATAAATCTTTTTTATCCGCCAAGTAAAATTGCCGCAGGTGAAGCGCCTCATAATCGCACCATTCGCGGTGGTGGTTGCGTAAAGCCGGGTAGCGTAGTTCGTGCGAAAGAATCGTTGGATATTGCTTTTATTCTTACCGATGGTACTGCCGAAGTGCCGGTAATATTTTCTGGCATATTGCCGGATTTATTTGCTGAAGGTGAAGCTGCAGTCGTGAATGGCATGATTGACGATAAAGGTGTATTTAAAGCCGAACAAGTATTAGCAAAACACGATGAAACTTATACGCCACCTGAAGTTGCTGAAGGCATGAAAAATGGTGGTAATGATCAAGCTGTCTGTAAGGAGATAAAATATGGTTCCTGAATTAGGTCACTTCGCATTAATCCTGGCGCTTTGTTTAAGTTTCGCATTAACTGTGATGCCTTTGCTTGGCGCACATTATGGTAATAATTTATTAATGCATTCTGGCCGCTCACTAGCGGTAGGCTTTTTTGTATTTGTGAGTATTGCATTTTTTTGCCTAGCTTATGCATTTGCGCATGATGATTTCTCGGTCAAGTATGTTGCCAGTAACTCCAATAGCTTATTGCCCTATTACTACAAAATTTGCGCCGTGTGGGGCGGGCACGAAGGTTCATTATTATTGTGGATTTTAATGTTGTCAGGTTGGACGCTTGCTGTTGCGATATTTAGCCGATCCTTACCTCTGGATATGCAAGCTCGCGTATTAGGTGTATTGGGTTTTATCGCTGTCGGTTTTTTATTATTTATTGTCATCACCTCCAATCCTTTTGAAAGAATTTTACCGATATCACCGCAAGATGGCAGCGATTTAAATCCTTTGCTGCAAGACCCGGGGTTTATTATTCATCCACCTTTTTTATACATGGGATATGTGGGCTTCAGTGTGTGCTTTGCGTTTGCGATTGCAGCTTTACTCACCGGTCGTTTGGATAGTGCCTGGGCGCGTTGGTCACGGCCTTGGGCAACATTGGCGTGGGGCTTTTTATCCATTGGTATTGCACTTGGCAGTTGGTGGGCTTACTACGAGTTAGGTTGGGGCGGTTGGTGGTTTTGGGATCCGGTAGAAAACGCATCATTTATGCCGTGGATTGTTGGCACTGCGTTATTACATTCGCTAGCAGCAACTGAAAAGCGCGGTCTGTTTAAAAGTTGGACCATTTTATTGGCGATTTTTACTTTTTCGTTGAGCCTGCTTGGTACTTTTTTGGTTCGCTCTGGCATATTGACTTCAGTTCACGCCTTCGCGAATGATCCTCAGCGCGGTGTTTTTGTTTTGGCATTTTTATTCGTGATAGTGGGCGGTTCACTTACACTGTATGCATTTCGTGCACCTGTTGTAAAAAGCGCCATTGGTTTTAATTGGTTATCGCGTGAAACATTTTTGCTGGGCAATAATATTATTTTAAGTGTCGTGATGATAACGGTGCTTCTGGGTACGCTTTATCCGCTCATTGCTGATGCATTGCATTGGGGAAAAATTTCCGTCGGTCCACCTTATTTTAATTTTTTCTTTTTACCACTTATGGGGTTGTTGTGTTTGCTCATGGCGTTTGGCCCTGTTTCTAATTGGAAGAAAACTTCTGCGAAACAGTTATTAAATATACTGTGGAAGCCTTGGGTGTTTAGTGTCGTTTTTGCATTAGCATTCCCCTGGTTTTATCGCGAGGAATATAGTATTCCTGCTGCTATTGCAGTATTTATTGGCAGCTGGATTTTTACAGGATTAGTAGCTGACATTATTTATCAGCTACGTCATAGTGAATCCGTTGTCGCTGGATTTAAAAAATTAAGTTTAAGTTACTATGCGATGGTGATTGCGCACTTAGGTATAGCGGCCACTTTAATCGGCGTGAGTTTAACGAGCATCTATAGCATCGAGCGCGATTTGCGGATGCAAGAGCATCAAACTGTTGATCTCAGTGGTTATGAATTTACCTTGCAATCGCTCAAAAAAATACAGGGCCCGAATTACACAGCGGATCAAGCCTTCATTACCGTGAATTATCATGGCGATGCATTAGAGGATATGTATCCGCAAAAACGCCATTACACTACGCGCGGCAATTCAATGACTGAAGTCGCATTGGATGTGAGTTTATTTCGCGATATTTATGTTGCTATGGGAGAGTCTGTGGGCGAAGGTGCTTGGGCCATGCGAGTGCATGTAAAACCTTTTGTGCGTTGGATTTGGTTAGGGGCATTAATGATGGCATTTGGTGCTTTCTTATCTGTTACTGACAAGCGTTATCGTAAACAAAAAACGGTGATATCTGAAACCAATACACACGCAAACGCAGTAATCATGAACAAGGTACTTGCGAATGAATAAACAGCGCTTGATGTTATTTATACCGCTGATTATTTTTGCAATTCTCGGGGGATTATTTTGGCGTGGGTTGTCGCTCAATCCTAACGATATGCCATCAGCACTACTGGATAAACCTGTACCAAAATTTTCATTACCGCGTTTAGAAAACGTGCAACAGATGCGCGATGAAAGTTTACTTAAAGGCCAAGTGTCAGGTTTAAAAAAACAGGTTACATTATTAAATGTATGGGCTACCTGGTGTGAAACTTGTCGCGAAGAACACCTATTTTTAAATCAATTAAAAAATCAAGGTGTGCGTATTATTGGTGTTGATTACAAGGATAATAATGTCGATGCCCAACGCTGGATAGCGCAATTGGGTAATCCCTACGAAGATATTATTGTGGATGAAGAAGGGCGCTTGGGTTTAGATTTAGGCGTGTTTGGTGCACCCGAAACCTACGTAATTGATAATCAAGGTATTATTCGTTACAAACACATTGGCGATTTAAATCAGCAAGTATGGGATACGGTCGTGCTGCCTATTGTGAAACAGCTTGAGATTTAATTGAGGAATAAAGAGTGTATTAATATTGTCAATATTTAAAACATACTCTATTTCAAAATAATAGGTCTATAAAGGGATACACAATCGCTCAAAAAATGTTAATTTAGAAACACTTTTTTAGGCTTGAAAATCATTGGGAATTAAGGGAGCGATTTTGAACATATTATCAACTCTGGGCTTTATGCCTCGCCGCTTTATGGCACTCGTATTTTCTGTTTGTGCGTATTCCGTTGCGGTCAATGCCGCTAATATCAGTACTACCAATTATGATATGTATCTTGGTGACCTTAATGGCGATGGTTATAGTGACTATTATTTTGCGGCTAAGCCATTTTTACTGTTATTGCACGGCGATATTATTACACCCATTGTAATTCCTTTCCCTGGTGTAACTAGTTTTGTTATTTACCGGAGTGGAGCAGGTTATGCGGATGCACAAAGTTTCTTGCTGGATACCGCAACCCTTTCACAAAAGTTGATTCAGGGGACTTTAAGGCCAGCGCTTGTTAACACTGATTTTTATATTTGGAACAATGGTATCACCGGGCAAAGTTCAGTGTTGTTTCGTGGTGCGGACAGTGCTTCCCCCTCACTGCTGTTAAATAGTTTTTCTGCACAAGCATTACCTTTATTGGTCCAGACATATTCTCCAAATCCCACTGCTAACTTAAGCAATAGAAGTTTACCTATCACCATATCTGACGCGAATGCGGATGGTAAAAGCGATATTTTAATTGGCGGCTATGTATATCTCGCCGATGCCAGTGGTGTTCCCTCCCTTGTCGCTTATCAGACCAGTCAAACGGGGCCAATCGTTACAACATTTTCTTACGACAAACTAGGTCGTGTAGAAAAAGTTGAGGCCACGGATGGGACATTGTCCAATTATCGTTATGATTTGCAAGATAACCGCACCTCAACGAATAACACCAAAGGCGTGCAGTAATAAGTTTGAAGTAAAGAATTCAAGCATGCGCGTACAGGCCTTTATTGACATCAGTTAAAAATATATATAGGAGATAGTGTTGTGATTGCACAAAAAAGGTGTGGGAAGAAAATGTCGATTTTGAATGATGCAAAAGTTTTCGTAACCGGGATCGTGTTGGTATTTATAATGTCGCTTTTACATAAAATTTCTCTCATTTTTTCGCGCGCTATGGTTGTTAAAATATTACAACTTAAGCTGAAACGCGTCGGTGCTATTTTGGCTTTGATGACATTCCCTGTCATGGCAAATGCCTTAACTTTTACTGTTCCTGCTACTAGCTCAAGTGGGACTTACACAATTACGTGGAGCGGTGGTGGCGCTTATCAAACGCTTAGCGAATCAGTTGACGGCGGCACTACTTGGTCCTCCAAGGGAAGCCCGGCTGGCAACACGTTTACCGCTACAAAACCTAATGGAACATATAAATACATGCTTCAGGATTTTTGTACCGGTGGGCAACAGGCTCCTGCGTTATGTGGTACTTATTATGGAACTACAGTTGTTACATTAGGGGCGGCGAGTTCGGTTGCTCCAGCTAGCAGCTCTGCTAGCTCCATTTCTTCCAGTGCTGCTATAACTGCAGTGGACCCTAATATAGTTATAGGTCCTATTTCTCTACCGAGTTTTCAACTAGGTAAGACGGATCTTGTTTCTCTGGCTCAAGCTACTACGCTAGGTCTATATTCGTCCACTACGCATACAGTTGGTGCGGCTACAAGGGGTACAGCAACTGCTGAAATTGTAGATCTTGCGAATAGCATCGCACTCGCCACCGGTTATCCTGAAACTGATTCACATTTCGCAGCCGCATTTATAGCCCAAGCCAATGCCTATGTAAAAAGCGAGATTGCACCTGAATTTCGGTTTGGTTTAAGTAAGGGAGCATTAGGTGCCCTTTTAGATAAATCAGGTACACCTTTTGATCAGGCGCAACTGCTAAAAGAAATATTTGTTCAGAAAAATATTGTTGCTCAATATCAAATAGGTGAAGCCACTTTCACTGCGGCAGACTTTTTAAATTGGACTGGTATTTCGACGGCGAAAGAGGCATGTCAGCTGTTAGCGAATGGAGGAATTCCAGCCAGTATTAATGGCGCATCACCAGCAGATTGTAATTTATCTGGTTCAGTAAGCACCGTGACTATGGTTCATGTTTGGCTGACTGCAACAGGATATGGTGCTTTTGATCCCTCATTTAAAAAAATGAGCTATGTTCCTCCAATGGGGCTTGCTGGTTTCACGTCCTATAATCGCGATAATTTTATAGCGACAACAGCATCAACAACTAACGCTTCCGGTATTGATCCTGCGGCGCTTGCAACGCAATTGCAAACCCAGGCAAAAAATTACTATGTGGCAGTTAATGCTTCCTACGCAAAAAACACCACAAAATCTGTAGTGGGTGGTGTGGATGTCGCGTTCAAAAGCTTACCTTCGTCATCTGATGCCTATAACAACTTAACCTATGCAGGGGCATCCAAACTAACGTCGACAGACATTCCAGATCTTTTTCGTACCAGCTTAACGATAAAAGTAGATCAGGGGTCAGGATTACCAACGGTTTTTGCAAGAATATTTTATGCAGATGAAACCTATGGCCGTCATCTGGCATTTGAGCCTGACTATCATCCTGGCGTAAATGCTTATGGTCCCTGCAAGTTAAAGTTTGATGGTAATAATCTAGCCAGTTTTTTTTACAACGTTGGCCGTATAACTATAGCCGTTAACCATCCCTATCTTGCTAAGCAGCCGGGTACAACACTAGACAGTAGTTACATGGATGAAGCGTCAGAGTTTGATTTAAATTGCCAGTTACCACTTACCTTAGTGCAAGGTTACGGCAACACCGGTGATGAGTTATTGAAGGCATTCCTAGCCACCGAGCGTGAAGTTCGCCTTACTATTCCCTCAGGCGCACCGGGGCATGAAACCTACCGTGAGAACAGTGTTGCTATGGGCAAGGTTTCGGTAGGCCAAGCAGCGTACAGTTACCTGGCTGAGAGTAGTCGTCAAATGACTTTTTTAGGGGGCTTGGCACAAGCAACCGTGGAAAGGCATCATGTTATTGGCTTGGCTGAGCCGGCGCCCTTTGTTGAGACTGCAAATGGTGGCAGTAGCGGCATAATTAGATACTCTGGGCTAAGTTTGGATCTTCACAATCGGGTAAGTGCTTCGACCCGCATCTCATCGGCACCTTCCCAGCTAACGCTTGGGCGCACTCTAGCATGGCTTTCCTCTACTGCAGAAGGCGGTGCACTAAAGCGAATGAGTAATGGTTGGGATGCTTTTTCAACGGCAGAACGTTTCGGCTGGGGTGCGGATAAAAACATTCAGTTTGTAACACTCGCACCGGGCTCTGTAGTACCTACAACAGCCCGGCATGCTTTTCCCATTCCGCAAGGTTACAGTGCTAGCGAATTTGATGGTTTTTTTAGTTTCGGTAGGCCGAATGAAATGGACGTTGTGGCTAACCAGCTCAAAAGTAAAGCTCAAAAATATCTGGATAATGGTTACACCGTGGTTTTACCCAAGGTCTCGATTTTGGGGCCTGGCGTTATAAGCTGGAGCATCTTTCAAGGCGTTAGTTCGGCTCAAATTGTCGGTGAGTTAGGTCAGCAATATGGAGGTGCTTTTTATGCTGAAAAGGCATCCACTGGCGAATTTGCGCAGATATTGGTTGACCAGACTGGTTACAGCAAAGGGGGAGGTATCGGTGCGCCAGCACTCAATGCACCTACTTTAGGGCTGGGTAATCCCGATGATCGTCAAAAGGTTGATACTGGTGTAGAAAAAACGACGGGCAACATAAGTTATCCGTTTAAAGGTGTTTTTTCGCAGGGTAGTGGTGCATTCCCTTATTCCCTAGCAGTTGACGTTACTGTTAAAAACAAACTTACATCGCCACGCATGGTTTCGTGGAATTACAGTCAAAGTGCGCTTACCACACCTGAAAATCGTTGGCTTCGTGAAGACCGTATGTTTCAAATATCGCTAGGTGGGCATGCCGATTTAAGTGCAGATTTTATTAAGCTTTTAGGGGTCCGTACCCCGCTTGAAGCCGCGCCAACTGTTGCCGCCATGATGACTTTATTGGATATTAATGTCTCAACTGAACCCAAAGCGCAACTTATAAGTGCTTTGGTGAGCCGTTGGCTGGATCGTCAGGCGGACGATAATACCTTGCGCGCCACCAGCGAGCGCGGCTCGACCGAGTTTGTGCGGCAATTTGATAGTTCGCTGAGCTTTAAAGCAGCCCCTGGGTCGGCAGAAACGGTACAGATAACGGGTAATTCCAGTATTAAGCCGTATGCAAATTTCCCGATATTTTTAACGACAACCTCTTCCCAGCCGGGTTATGAATATTTACAAGAAGGTCGCTTCAAAGATGATAACTTCACTTTTAAGCGAGTATTTGCCGATAAATCGATAGAAACTTATAACGCCTATGCGCCAGGATATCCAGGTATAACCCATCTGCTCGCAGAGTATCAAAATGCCAGTAATGTAAAGGCGAGTTACAATTATGTATCAGCGATTAGTGCATATGAGCGTGGTAATGGTGATTCTTTAAAAAGTATTTCAAATAGCCTTGGTCGCACGATTTATTTTGTAAATAGTTTTGAGCCTATGCATAAAGTAGTTATTTGTGAAAGTGATGCAACTTGCAGTAGCGGACGCAAAGTAACATTTGAAGAAACTGCCGAGGGTGTTAAGGTAACTAAGCTTGATGGGCAGGCATGGGTCGTTTTAATGAACAAGGATACCCCTGTAAATAGCCGGCCACTATTGGGTTGGACAATTACTGGGGTTAAAAGCCCGCTCGAGCCCACCGATGCTATGTTGCGCTATAGCTATGATAAAAATTGGCGTGCTATCGGTGTAGATTTGCATAATGCAACAGGCGCTAACTATTGGAATAACGCCTATCGCTGGGCTCTTTTACCAGGTTATGCCAATGCTGAAATTGATAGTAACAGCAGCCTATCTGCAGATTATTTTGATAGTAAAGGCCGTTTGACTTACCAGGTTGATCCTTTAAAAGTCAAAACACTTAGCACTTTCGATACTTGGGGTCGTTCCGTTGAAAAGCGCGTTTTCCCAACTGCTACTTCATTAAATACACTACCAAACGATAGTAATTGGGCAACTATTCCAGAAGCAGGGGCCTATAACGGTAACTATATACAGCGGACTGGGGCGGTCTATGATGATAGTTCCAATCTTACCTATGAGCGCCTTTACCCTAATGCTGCTAACTCAGGCCAAGCAACCCTGCAAACTTACCGCACCTACAACGCTGCCTTTAACAAAGTGGAGACCGAATCATTTCGTTATGTATCAACTGGAACGCCAGTCACCGCGGTTACTAACACTTATGATACAACGACAGGATTACTAACCACATCAAGTACAGCTGCAGGCTTGGTAACCAATTACACTTACAGCACCACTGGGTTGCCCACGGTAATAACTGAGGGTGGTATTCGCAAAAAGACTATTGAGTATGACGATGCTGTTGCGAATAGTTTTGGCAACATTACCAAATTCACTACATCAAAAGCTGACGGTACTAGCCCTATTATTGTTAGGGCAGAGTATTCCAACAAATTATTGGGTGATGCCACTAAAATTACTGATCCGCTCAATAATGCCACCACTGCAAAATATGACGATTCACGCCGTATACTTGAAGCCACTGCACCACTATTGCCAGGAGCAACGGTATCAACAGGGGCAACTTATCATTACGATAATAATGGTCATCTTGATAGTGTAAGTAAAAAAGATAGCAAGGGAGGTTTTGCTACCACAACGGCAATACTCAATCCTCTGGGTTGGATAACCTCACTTTCGGATCCGTCCGGTCATGCGCAAAATTATGGTTATGATGCTACTGGTGCGTTCCTTAGTATGACGGATGCCGAAGGCCGCGTTACACACTATAACTACAATGCCAATGGCAAATTAACTTGCCAGCAAGATGGTTATGGCACGCCGTTGGTTCGCAGCTATAAATTGCTTAGTTACAACGATCTCGGGCAACTTAAAGCATATAACCCAGCCAAGGCTGACACTAACAACGACTGTATTGTTGATAACACTACTTACCAAACCAGTGTCGCCTTCGATGCCTATGGCCAGCTTCAAACCACTACCTTTCTGGACGCTTCCTACGAACAGCTGGGCTACAACGCAAACGGTACAGTAAGTACCAAGCGTACCCGCAAAGGCGATGTGTTTAATTTCGCTTATGATGGCGCTAATCGAATGACTAGCAAATCAGCTACTGGATTTGCCACGGTCAATTACTCTTCATACGATGTGTTTGGCCGTCCACTGCAAATTACCCAAGGTAGTAGCTCTCTTGGGTTTGTGTACGATTATCTCGATCGTTTAAGCAGTAGTAGCCAAAATGGGCGCAGTGTAGCCTTTGAGTATGACAACAACAGCAACCGCACCAAGGTTACTTGGCCGGGGAGTTACTCTGTCGCCTACGGTTATGATGTACTTAATCGTCTTTCAACTGTTACTGACAATGCCGGTAAAAACTTGGCAACCTACAGCTACGATCTGAATTACGTTGCCGCAGAGGCGCTCAGTACTACGACCTTAACCTACGGCAACAATACAACAGCTACCTTATCTACCAAGCGTGATGGCCGCCTGGTTACACTTAACAACCACTTTTTGGGTGGTACTGCTGATGCGGTTTATAACTATGGCTACAATGCCGCACACCAGCTCACTAGCGAATCCCTCACTAACCGCAGCTTTCATTGGCGCCCCAAAACCTCCTATGCCAGTAGCTATGCAGTTAATAAGTTAGACCAATACACGGCGGTGGATAATGGTAGCGGGGCGATTGGTTTTGGGTATGACGCTAATGGCAGCCTCACTAGTACCGACAGAGGCAGTTTTGGCTACGATTTAGAAAACAAACTTATTAGCGCTGCTATCAATGCTAGTGGCCCCCAAGGCGCGCTCAATGTTAGCTACGATTATGATCCCACTGGCCGCCGTACCCAAAAAAGTGTCACAAAAGCCGGGGTAACTACGTCCACCCAATACTTATCTGAAGGCGATAATGAAATTGCAGAATATGTGGGTGCTGCTACAACACCAAGTAAACGCTTTATTTACGGTACTGGTATAGACAACCTTATTGCCCAGCAGGATGTAGCAAGCAACAGCTATAGTTATGTTCATCGTGATCATCAAGGCTCAATTATTGCGGTATCAGATGCTGCGGGCAATGTTAGTGCCAGCAACACTTACACTTATAGTGCTTACGGCGAACCCGAAACTGCGGCAGCAACTGGCAGTGCAGGTTTTCCCTACCGTTACACTGGCAGGAGAATTGATACTGACACGGGTTTGTATTATTACCGTGCGCGTTATTATGATTCGCAGCTAGGGCGGTTTTTGCAAACGGATCCCATAGGGTACAAAGATCAAATGAATTTGTATGGATATGTCCATAATGATCCAGTCAATTTTTCGGATTACTCGGGGAATGTAACTATACAAGCTACACAGGTTATGACTGGTAGTCTTACGGAAGGCGGCGCACAAATGACGTATGTGTTGAATATTGATTTGCAGCCTTCTAAAGCGGACTATGCTAAAGGCTGGCTTGATAAGCATATGTATTTGATAGCTGGAGGCGCAAAAGACATAGTCATAGATTTTTTCAAAGATAAAACATCTGACAAATTCAAAGAGGAGCTTGGCAATAAAGCTCTTGAACCAGAAGGAGAAGTTAATGCTGCAAATGTTATTGCCACAGATAAAGCATTAGAGTCAGCTGGATTAATAAGCACTGGAGCAGATAGCAGTTTTGTTCCTGCTTCAATTAAATCTTTTAAAGAAGCTGTTGCTAAACTAACTCCTGAACAGAAAGCGTTATTTAAGAAAACACAAGGTATGACTGCTGATGAAATGGTAAATAAAGCTATTAAGACGTATGAAAAAAGCATACAAAATCGTTTAACCCCGGATTTTAAAGTTACATATTGTTCTCCAGAAAAAAGGTGTAACTAATAATGATGAAATTAAAGAAAAACATAATATTTATATTTTTTGTAGTAGTGATATTTTTATTGTGCTTTAAATTTTATCCAATTTTTATTGAAGATAGGCAGCAAGAGATTTTTTTATCAGGGTTTTTTGAAAATGCATTAAGAGTTAAAAATGATGAATATTTTAGAAGTAGCATGTATAAAAAAGTATTTAATGATGAACAATTAAGTAGTTATAGGAATTTTTTTCCAAAAAATGGATATATGTTAGAAATTAAAATGGTGAAAGAAGATTGGTTTAATATCTTGTTGGATAATAAAATTTTCAAAACTGTGAATTATCATTTTCTTGGATCATTTACTAAAAATCCACGGGTGAGGTTTTCAGCTACTTTAATAATGGACGATGGGAAGTGGTATTTTTACGGTTTTAGAATCATAAGCGAGAAAGGGGTAGGGTTTGAGTCATCCGTCACAAATACAGCATTAAAAAGCTCAGAGTGAATAGGAGAATAGAGGGCGCAAGTCTTACTTTTAAATTTTTTCTTTTTACAAATGCTGAGCTGCTTCTTCATGAATTTTGTATATTTAAAATTCCTTAGTTTTTGTCAGAAAATACTTAAAACCAGTATTCTGCTATTGTTTGCTCTGGACCCAACGGCGCTGATGGATATTGAAGAGCAGAGTGACTCAAAATCTCAGCAAAAAATATTACGCGTGGTCGACTTTAATGAATTAAAAATTTTAGCGCATAATCCAGAGTACGATATGCCCCTGTGGTTTGTTGAGGAATCCCAGATTAAGAATGTCCAATGCTATGGTTCCTTCAAAAACTCTCAGTTATGCAGCTATTTATTTATTAGTCAAAGTGCAATTCGTGTTTCAGGCAATATTGCTACACAAATACCAGCTAATCATCTTTATTGCCTCAAGGTTTTTACGCTTCCGGAATGGCGAAAAAAAGGTCTTTTTAGGGAGCTGTTAAGCTTTTCTGTGAATCAGGAATTGGCTCGTCAGAAAGCCGAAAAGGTTTTTGTATATATCTACGCTGAAAATCAGGGATCCATTCAAGCATTTAGGGATTTTGGCTTTAAGCTGAGGGGTGTATCATCGATATTTAGAAGTAAGTTCCCTGTAAACTTTATTAATACTTATCTTTTTCGTATGAATGCTGCTTCATCAAACCAGTTAATTTCCTAGAATAATAAAAACGGATCGGCAGAAACTTCGCTGGCCGACACAGCATTTTTCTTGATCTCAATCAAGTTCCCCACTACCTATTTTTTGTAGACTGAAAACATTCCACTGCTATGGAGGTTTTTATGTACATTGATTCGGTTGTTGTCGCAGGTTTGCTGATTGTTGTTTTGTGCTGTGTCATTTTTACTTATGTTGGGATATACGCTTACAAGCATATTAAGCAAGATAGTTTAGCTGCGGATAAAACCAGCGCTCGTAAAAAATTATAATTTTTACCTAATACCTGAAAATTATGGGAGGGCATCAAGCTGTGTTAAAAATTATGAGCTGCGCTTAAAACCGCTTTTGGTCCATCTATCGTTAATTTTGATATATTTTATCGATATTTACACACTTCGCTTCGCTCCGTTGGTAGTATTGGTAACTAGCAATATTTCCCCATAGTGTCGTAGGTAAATGTCATGCTGCTGGATACCTTGCTACTTTCGCGAATACAGTTCGCGGTCAATATGTCCTTTCATATTCTGTTTCCCGCTATTTCAATTGCGCTCTGTTGGTTTTTATTATTTTTCAAAACTCGCTACAACATTACGCAGGATGAAGTGTGGATGCGCGTTTATCGTTTTTGGGTAAAAGTATTTGCGTTGACCTTTGCAATAGGTGTGGTGAGTGGCATCACTATGTCATTTCAATTCGGCACTAATTGGCCGGGGTACATGAAAACGGTAGGTAATATTGCGGGGCCATTGCTTGGTTATGAAGTATTGACAGCATTTTTTTTAGAAGCCACTTTTCTTGGCATTATGTTATTCGGTATTAATCGTGTATCAAATCGTATTCATACATTAGCTACTTTTTTAGTTGCCTTTGGCACAAGCATGTCAGTGTTTTGGATAATCGCATTAAATTCGTGGATGCACACCCCCGTCGGTTTTGAAATGCGGGATGGCGTTGCACACCCCGTTGATTGGTTGACAATTATTTTTAATCCATCCATGCCATATCGGTTGGCGCATATGCTTACTGCTTCAGGCTTAACCGCAGGTTTTTTGATTGCGGGAATTTCAGCGTATCGCCTTTTAAAAGGCGACCATAAGCCTGCACCGCGTAGCGCGTTAAAAGTAGCGGTGTTTGCTACAGCCATGCTAATCCCGCTGCAAATTTTTTTGGGCGATATGCATGGATTAAATTCATTGCATTACCAACCCGCAAAAATAGCAGCTATTGAAGCACTATGGCATACCGAAACTAGCGCACCCCTGGCGTTGTTTGCAATTCCTGATGAAGCCACGCAAAAAAATAATTTTTCGCTAGAAATTCCTCGCGCCGCAAGTTTAATTTTAACGCACGATATTAACGGTACTATTAAAGGCCTGGATGAATTTCCGAATGGGCACCCGCCAGTAAAACCATTATTTTTTGGTTTTAGAATTATGGTAGGTATGGGTTTACTGATGTTAGCCATTAGCTGGTCAGCGTCATGGCAATATTGGCGGAAAAAAGAATTATCGCCCCTGATGTTAAAATTATTAGTCGGCATGACTTTTTCTGGCTGGATTGCAACACTTGCCGGTTGGTACGTAACAGAAATTGGTCGCCA